>DASXFZ010000005.1 GCA_036489315.1 Candidatus Cybelea sp. | reverse complement strand
GCAGCGCGTTGGTGTTTTTGACGTAGCCCTCATACAGGCCGAAGTGCATCTCGAGCGTTTGGTCCGAGATGCCTTGCAAGCCGGAGAGATTCCATTTTTTAGGCGAATATCGCGTAGACGTACTAGCTGTGGTCATAAGGGGTGCCTTACCCAGCCGCACCTTGAAAATCCTACGAAAGATGGCCGGATTGCTTACCTTTACATTCGGCGTCGCCTTGCTGCCTGCCGATTGTCGCTCCGCCGGCGTCTCGCCGTTGCCGCAAGCGCCCCCACTGGGCGCGCGGGAAAACAAGAGCGCAACGCAAGAGTTTCAGGCACTAGCAGACCAGACGATATCTTGCGCGTGCCCGTCGCTTAGGCAAATCGTCACCGGGTTGCGTGGTCCCGGCCACGTCCGCACTGACGTGCGATAGGCTCGGCCGTCGAGTTCCATCGAAACGTGCGCGAAAGGCGCGCTGGCCGAGGCTCCCGCCGAGCACCCGGCGATCCGTTCGGCAAGCGCTTCCTTTTCGTCGAGTGAAAAGTGCTCCTCGACAACGGAGTGAACGACCGTCGTCACGCAGCCTTCGATGGGCCGGCCCTCACGCGGTAGCCACGTCAAATAGCTCTCCTCATCGATCGGCGCTCGAAGCGTTCGCGCAACGGCGAGCGCGCCGCGAAGCCGCGCGAGACGCTCTTTCTGGTCCGCCCAGACGAACGACGTCAAGCGCAGGCAATCCGCTTCTTTTCGCGGATCGAGCGGGTGCAGATCGCAGCCGCGGCGGTCGCCGACTTCAAGGTTCGCCCCCAGCGCCCTCGGACGCCCCGCCGCGATGCAATTGCGCAACACTAGCCTCGAGGTTAGGTCGCCCCAGCTCCAGTCGCCGCCGTCGTACCCGAATCGATCGAAACGAAGGTTGAGGCCTGCGCTCGCGCCGATCTCTCGCAGGCGGAGCGTCATCCCAAACGTGGCAGCGACAAAAAGGCACGCGGCCAGTATCGGCATCGGCCGCGCCGGCTCGTTTGTTTGGGGGGTCCGTAAGAGCAGTGATGTTATTCGTTCTGGAGTTCGCGCGATGATGTCGCGTGCGATGAGCCAGGCGGCGGACGCATCGCCGTCGCCGCCCGTCGACGGGTAGTGTCGAGCGAGTTCGGCGTCTCCCGTAAGCGCCAGATAATGCAGCGCGCCCGCCAGGTGCAATCCCGGGCGCGAATATTCGCGGAGCGAATCGAGGAGCGCGACGATCGCGCGATCGCCCGCGCGATAGTCTGCAACCGCCTCACGGGTCAGGTCCGCCGTGAAGGGCGAGCCCATCGCCGCGCAGGTGTCGGCTTGCCGTTCGAATCGCGTGATTGTTTCCGTCATTGCCGTTTCCAGTATAAGCCGCAGCGTTTCGGGGTATCGTGATGGCGAAACGTTCGTACGGCCCGTCCACCATGCTACGAAAGGAAGAGCGATGTCGGTCGAAGACCCTACCGTCGATCCGCGAACCGTTCCCGAAGATCCCGGTGCGCAGCCCAATCCGCCTCGGAACCCGGCCGAAGGCAACCCTCTTCCCGAGGAAGGCGAAGGCGGTAACGACGTCAGCCCAGGCGGAGAGTAAGCTCCAGGTTCTCCGCGCGCCGAATCGAAGACACTCCTCCGGTCGCTTGACCGTACTCCGGATGAGCATCGCCGGCCCGACGCTTAACGGCGTCACTGCGGCAAATATCTTCTTCCAATCGAACCAGCGCAACGACGTGGTGGGCTGAAAACGGCGCCAAAACGCCGTTTTCGACGATCGTCGGCAACTCGGATCCGCTCGGAATCGCGTCCTACCCGCTCGTCAAAAGATAACGCCGCCCAGCGCTACGACTCCGCGAGAGTGTGCAGCAGTTTCGCGTACTGCGCCGCTTCGCGCCTGAGCGCAGTGCTCTGCACGATCGCGGCTTCTGCGTTGAGCATCAGCAGCAGACCGTAGGGCGTACCGTGATGTTCGGTCAAGCGGCGC
>DASXFZ010000004.1 GCA_036489315.1 Candidatus Cybelea sp. | reverse complement strand
TGTCGAAGGGATCCTCGGAACGCTCGCCGGCCTCGACGCGATCATCGTCGATGCGCCGCAGCCTTTTGCGGCGGCGGTGCGGCCCTTCATGTTGCGCGCCCGGCGCGTCTTCGTCGTCCTGGAACCCACGCTGCTCGGCGTCGCCGCAGCGCAAGCGCTGCTCGCCGATCTCCAGCGCTTCGGGGTTCCGGCAAATCGCATTGACCTGATTACCAACACGCGCAGCGAGAACGGTGCGGTGGCGCGCAGCGAGGTCGAGCGGGCGCTCGGGAGCAAACTCGTCGCGGAAGTTCCGCTCTCGACGAATCGCGCGTACGCCAAGAGCATCACCGCGCTGCAGAACTACATCCAATCCGTACCCTCGACGCCCGACGGGCTGATGCTGCAGCCGTCGGTCGCGGGTCCGTACGCTCCCAGCACCAACGGCAACGGCGTCGCCAAAGCCGTGGCCGGCAGCGTCGACGTCAAGCGCCAAGCGTTCAAAGCCGAAGTGCATAGCGCGCTGATCCGTCAGTTCGATCTGGCGACCGCCGGTTCGGTGCAAGGCGACGCCGCGAAGCTCGCCGAGCTCCGATCGCGCGTCGAAGAGATCGCCGCACGCCTCGTTTCCGAGCGAGAGTTTGCGGGATCGGCCGAAGACCTCGCCGATCTGCGCCGCGAGATCGTCGACGAAGCGCTGGGGCTCGGACCGCTGGAAGATCTGCTGCGCGATCCCGACGTAACCGAAGTCATGGTCAACGGCCCCGAGACGATCTACGTCGAGCGCTTCGGCAAGATCGAGCACACCGCCAAGCGCTTCAGCGACGACCGGCAGTTGCGGCTCATCATCGAGCGCATCATCACGCCGCTGGGCCGGCGCATCGACGAAGCCTCGCCGATGGTCGACGCGCGTTTGCCCGATGGCTCCCGCGTGAACGCCATCATCGATCCGATCGCGATCGACGGCACCGCGATGACGATCCGCCGCTTTGGGCAGAAGCGTCTCACTGCAGACGACCTCATCAAGATCGGCGCGGCACCCGCGCCAATGCTCGATTTTTTGCGTGCGTGCGTCCAGGCTCGGCTCAACTGCGTGGTGAGCGGCGGAACGGGCTCCGGCAAGACGACGTTCCTCAATATCCTTTCCTCGTTTCTGCCCGACCGCGAGCGCATCGTTACGATCGAAGACGCGGCCGAACTGATGCTCAACCAGTCGCACGTCATTCGGCTCGAAGCCCGCCCCCCGAACATCGAGGGCAGCGGCGAGATCCGCATCCGCGATCTTTTCCGCAACGCCCTGCGTATGCGCCCGGACCGTATCATCATCGGCGAGTGCCGCGGGCCCGAGGCCCTCGACATGCTTCAGGCGATGAACACCGGCCATGACGGCTCGCTCACAACGATCCACGCCAACAGTCAGCGCGACGCGATTTCCCGCATCGAGACGATGGTACTGATGGCCGGCTTCGATCTCCCGATCCGCGCGATTCGCGAGCAGGTCGCGAGCGCGCTCGATCTCGTCGTGCACACGTCGCGCTTGCGCGACGGCTC
>DASXFZ010000003.1 GCA_036489315.1 Candidatus Cybelea sp. | reverse complement strand
TCGGGCCACATCCGTGTGGCCCTCCTATCGTCTGCCTCGCGCCTCCCGCATCCATGCTCCGGCGCTGGTCAGACGGTCCTCCGTTCGCCTGCAGCCGCCCTCCAAACGAGAGGGTTAGTAGCTCATCGTCGTCCAGCGGTGGGGGTTTTCGCGTAGCCAATCCCATTCACGCTGCAGGCCTTCGCGCAGCGTAACCTGAGGCTTCAATCCGAAGGTTCGTTCGACTTTTTTGGGCGAGAGCTGCATGACGTTGAGTTCGGAGGGCAGGCGCATGCGGCCGTCGACGATCTCCGAGCGTTCGCCGGGCGCCACGTTTTCCGTAATCGGCTCGAGGCCGGTGCCGGAGATTTCGCACGCGAGGCGCGCGAGCGCTGCGACGGTCGTCGCGATGCCGGTGCCGGCGTTGAACGACTGCGCGCCGGGCAGTCCGCTCTCGATGCACGCCCGATGGATTCGCACGACGTCGTCGACGAAGACGAAGTCGCGTATCTGTTCGCCCGCGCCGAAGATCACCGGCGGCTTGCCTTCGGAGAGCCGCTTGAGGAAGATCGTCAGCACGCGGCCGTACCATTCGCGCGGGCCGTAGGTGATGCCGTATCGCAGCGAGTGCACGGGGAACCCGTAGTCGTTCGAAAAAATCTGCGCGTACTTCTCGGCAGCGAGTTTGCTCGCACCGTACGACCAGTTCGGATCGTGCGGTCCGGCGTCTTCGTCGCTCGGCGGGTTGACGGCTTGTCCGTAGATGCAGGCCGACGAGGCGTTGACGACGCGCGAGACGCCCGCGGCGCGCGCGGCTTCGAGCACGTTGATCGTGCCGACGAGATTCGTCCGCATGTCGTCGAGCGGATCTTCCAAACATTTGGTGATCTCGAGCTGGGCCGCCTGATGCGAAAGAATATCTTTCCCGCGCGCCGCCGCGCCCAGCGCTTCGGTGTTGAGGACGTCGCCTTCGACGATCTCGACGTCGTCGATGACCGTCGCGAGATTTTCCCGTAAGCCGCTCGAGAAGTTGTCGAAGGCGGTGACGCGATAGCCGGCGCCGACCAGATCGGCAACGATGTGCGAGCCGACAAAGCCCGCCCCGCCGGTAACGAGAACCGATGCCGCCATCAGGCGCGCCCTCCTCGAGCGCGGCGTTGCGCGACGGACCAGGCGTAGGGCAGCGCGCGTCGCCAAAACTCCACCCCAAGCGCAAAGTTGATCACCGGATGGTAGAACCAGGTCGCGCGACGATCGCGCGCCGCTCCGACGAACGAAGCGATCACCGGGCCGACGACCGAGACCGAGTAGAACGGCCAGAGGTATGCGCGGAGCTTGCGTCCTGCCGTCCACGACTCGGCGCGCTGCCAGACGGGCTGCTCGCGGTCTTCGAGACGCTTGGCGATGCGGGGTCCGAACTTGCTGACAAAATTGAAGAGCCCTTCGACGGTGTGGTGCTCGATGAGCGCGCCCGGAACGTACGCGATGTCGAATCCGGCGCGCAGGATGTCGACGATCGGCAAGACGTCGTCCTCTTCCCAGCCCTCGCGCCGCGGCGAACTCGCGCGCACGGTGACGCCCTGTGCGATCGCGACGAGCGGCGGCTTATCGACCGGAAAATCGTAGACGACGTACGTCGGCGTCCGCCGTTTGGTTCGGTAGGCGCGACCGAAGGTCAGCGGCGCGGCGGCATTTCCGTAGAGAAAATGATTGAACGGATCGGTAAAGTCATTGATATAGCGAGTGCTCAGGTTGTCGGCGCGCGTGCTGACGACGCGCGGGACGGCGGCGTAAACCTTGGGATCGGAAAACGGCTCGACGATTCGCCGCAGGAAATCCGGGGTGTGCAGAATGTTGTCGGCGGCGATGATGACGAACAGGTCGCCGGTTGCGGCCGCATAGCCCAGCAGATGTCCGGGCTCGGCGAGCCGCCGCGGATTGTCGACCACGACGCAGCCCGCCGCCCTCGCGTAGGCCTGGGTCCCATCTTCGGAGAGCCCGTCGACCACGACGATCTCCACCAGTTCCGGCGGATAGTTCTGCGCGCGGATGCTTTCGATGACGGGCGGAAGTCGCTTGATCTCGTTGAGCGTCGCGATGATGAACGATACCTTCATCGAACGACCTCGACTTTCGCGCCCTCGAGTTCTGCCGAGCGAAGAGCCGCCTCGATCACCCCCACGACATTGGCCCCGAAGGCGCCGTCCGAGCGCGTCGGCGCCTTGGTTCGAATTGCTTGGGCGAAATCGCTCACGAGCTTGCCGAGCGCTTCGCGGTTGTCGACGAGCGGCACGTGCAGATCGCCGAGCCGGTACGAAACCATTTGCTGCTCCATTGTCGTGCTCGACGGATTCAACTCGACGCCCTTGTCGTAGATGTAAATCTTTTCGGTTGGTTCCACGTCATCCCAAACGGCCATCTTCGAACTTCCCGAGATCATCGTGCGGCGCACTTTCACCGGAGAGAGCCAGCTCAGATGCACGTGCGCGAGGCAGCCGCTTCCGTACCACATCGTCAGGAAGGCGACGTCGGGCGTCCGCTCGTGCACGCACGTGCCGAGCTGCAGTGCGACCGACACCGGCGTTTCGTCCAGCACGTAGTTGATGATCGAGACGTCGTGCGGCGCGAGATCCCAGACGACGTTGCTCTGCTGAAAGAGCCCGAGGTTTACGCGGACGGAGTCCACATAGTACACCTTGCCGAGGTCGCCGCTCTCGCGAAGCTCCCGGAGCTTCTCGACGGAACCCGTGTAGAGAAACGTGTGGTCGGTCATCAGCGTCACACCGGCACGCTTCGCACGCTCGCAGAGTTCGGCGGCGTCCCCGAACCGCTCCGCGAGCGGCTTTTCAACCAAGACGTGTTTGCCGGCGTCGATTGCCCGCTTTGCGAGTTCGAAGTGGGTTCGCGGCGGGGTCGCAAGCGCGATCGCGTCGACGGCCGGATCCGATAGGGCGTCGTCGATCTCGGAATGCCCCGCGACTGCGGGATAGAGACGCAACAGACGCGCGAGCCGTCCGCGGTCTCGCTCGACGATGCACCGCACCGACCAGTCGTCGCCGGCAAAGAAATTTCGAACGAGGTTTGGCCCCCAGTAGCCGGCCCCGACCACGGCGACGCCGAGCGGCGCGCGTTCTACCATAAACGACGAGGGAAGGGCTAGACGGCAACCAGCCGGCGACAGCTCGCCAGCGCATCGACGACGCTCTCGAGTTGATCGTCGGTCAACTCTGCGAACATCGGCAGCGAGAGCAGCTTCGGTGCGCTTCGCTCCGTGCGCGGGAACGCGCCGGGGGCGAGCCCGAGCTCGGCGTAGGCCGGCTGCATATGGATCGGGATCGGGTAATGAATGCCGGTGGCGATGCCGCGTTCGCCCAGGTGTGCCGCAAGCTTATCGCGGTTCTCGATCTCGATCACGTACAGGTGATAAACGTGCCCCTCGTCATGCAGCCGGCGCGGCGGCTCGATTCCGATCTCCGCCAGACGCGTGTCGTAGGCGCGCGCGTGCCCCAAGCGCGCGGCGTTCCACTCATCGAGGTGCGTGAGCTTGACGTCGAGCACCGCTGCCTGCAGCGAATCGAGGCGAGAATTTCCGCCTTTGATCAGGTGCTCGTATTTCTTACGCTGTCCGAAATCGCGCCGCAGCCGCAGTTCGTCCGCAAGCGAAGGATCGTTGCAGACGACGGCTCCGGCGTCGCCGTAGGCACCAAGATTCTTTCCCGGATAGAAACTGAAGCAGCCGGCGTCGCCGAAGCTTCCAACACGCCGCCCGTCGTAACGCGCGCCGTGTGCTTGAGCGGCATCCTCGATAACGCGCAGGCCGTGACGCTTCGCAAACGCCAGTATCGGCTCCATCGGAACGGCTTGCCCGTACAAATGCACCGGCATGATCGCCTTCGTGCGGGAGGTTACGGCTGCTTCGAGCAGCTCCGGATCGATGAGATACGCGTCGTCCGGCTCGACGAGGACGGGTCGTGCGCCAATGGACGAAACCGCCAGTGCCGAAGCGATGTAGGTATTTGCCGGAATGATGACCTCATCGCCGCGCCCGATCCCCAGAGCCGCCAGCGCTATTTCGAGCGCCGCGGTCCCGGATCCGACGCCGACGCAGTGGCGCGTTCCGACATAGGTCGCAAAGTGCTCTTCGAAAAGCGCGACGTCCGGCCCGAGAATGAAGCCGGCGTTCTCCATCACCGCCATCATGCGAGGGACGACTTCCTCGCGAATCGCTCGGTACTGTGCGCGCAAATCGACGAATGGAACGGCCATGACTTACGCGCGCTTCGTCGGCTCGCGGACGAGCGCCTTCAGCAGTAACAGCACGCACGCGGCTCCCACGAGTTCGGCAATCAACTGCAATAATGCCGTGATTTGTACGAGAATCACGTCGTTGGAGCCCGGCTGGGTTGCGAGCCATCCGTTCGCGCAGAGCGCGACCCGTACGTGCGTTAAGAGACGTCCCGCGTCGATCGCTAGCCATCCCGGGTCGTACCGTTCGTTGAAGCGCACGAGGCTCGTGCCCGGCATCATCCAGCGCACACGGTACAGCCACGGCGTCAGCTCTTGGAACGCGAGGGGAACCGGCGTTCCCAGGGCCGCAGAGCGAACCTTCGGCGGCGATTCCGAAGACTGTGCCGCCAGCAGGCAGAGCCCCGAACAAACGACCCCGTTGGTCTCCGCCGGAATGGCGATCCAGCGATACGCGCCGGAGGCACTCGCCAGCACCCGCCCGTCGACACCGCTTAGCCGTCCCCGGATATAAGCGAGCAACCACGAGCTCGGCTTGACCGAATGAGCCACGCTCGATTGTGTGATGGTTCCCCCGAGGCCCTGCGCGAGCCACGGCGCGCGGCCGAATGCCAAGGGCGCGTCGATCCACGATCTCGCCGGGTCGATCGAATCGCTTCGCGCCTCGATCGGCACTACGGTACGCGGACCGGCGGCATCCCCGAAAAAGAGGTCGCACTGCCCCAGATTTTGGACCGCGGCGACGACCTGCATCCCCGCGCAGCCTGCGAAGAGCGGCGCCGCTCCGGCAAGGGCCGCGGAGGATCGCGCAATGCCGCGCGCCGGCGCCGCCAGTGATGACGCAGCCAAGCCGATCGCGCCGCGCGATCGCGACGAGAGCCACGGCCGCGCAACGATTGCATCGACGCCTAACGTTTGCAGGCCGCGCACGTCGCCGGTTTGCTCGTAGTCCGCCAGCGCCATGTCGACGGGATAGGTGGGGTAATATTCGTTGATCGGCGCGACGTGATCGGGATAGACGAACGCGTCGGGGTCGGCGCCGTCTCCGCGGCCCGAACGCAGCTGCATCGGTTGAAACGCCGGCAGCAGCGCGATGCGCGAAAACGGCGCCGCGCCAATGCTGGGATGCGGATAATCGTTGGAGGAGATCCACAGATCGCCGGGCGGCCGCAGGATCCACGTTACCGGCAAGACGACGCCGGCCGCCAACGCGGCGAAGCCAAGATAACGGGCGCGCGAGGCGCAGGCGGAGGCGAGCGCCGCAATCGACACGGCAAAGATTCCTACCAGATCGTACAGCTCGCGAAAGACGCCGCTCTCGGGGATATTGCGAACGATCCACTCGTACGGCACGGCGAGCGGTCCGTGCACTCCCGACGCCACCAGGTAGACGACAAGTGCGCCGAGCGCCGTCCACAGCGCCGCGCGCCGGCGCCACGCGATCGCCGTCCCCGCAATCGCAAGCGCGAGCATCGCCAACACGGCGATCGCGGCGGCGACCCCGAGCCGGTCCGCATAACCGGCAAAGTATCCGCCCAGCGAGAGCAGCGCGAGCGGTGCAATCGATTGATTTGCTTGCCACTCGACCCCGTAAGGAATTTGCAGCAGCGCACTTCGTTCGCCGAGTAAACCGACGATCGAAGGCAGTGCAACGAGCGCTCCGGCGCCTAAGGGAAGCCACTTCTTCGTAACGATCGCGAAGATTGCGGCGACGACCATCGCTACGATAAAGAACTGCAGCTGGCTTTCGATCAGCACCAGCCAAAGCGCGAGCCGGACGGACGAAGCGGTGCGTCCGCGCGCCATCTCCGCGAGCATCCCGGCGAACGCACCGTAGGCGAGTACCATCACGAGATGCCCGGCGACGACCTCGTTGTAGACCCAGGGATTGAACGAGAGAAACAGAGCAATTCCAATGGAGACCGGCGCGGTCGCTCCCCATAGAGCGGCGAGACTTGCGGCGGCCCGCGCGCAACAGTATCCGGTGAGAAATGCCAGCAGCGCGAGACCGGCGAGGGGTCCGGCCAGCCACATTATTGCCGCCAGCGGCGGCCCGATGAGATAGGTCGTCGGGTGTGGATTGGCGACGCCGAAGCCGATGGAGAGCCAGCCGCTGGTAGCGTCGGTCAGGAACGAACCGACGGCAATCCGGTCGATCGGCCAGTTCCAGTCGTGGCGCAGCGTCGGGATGCCTTTGGCGGTCACGAACGCTGCGAGCGCAAGGCCTGCCGCGATCGAAAGCCAGCGCGCCACTACTGCGGCTTAGCCGAACGCTTACGGAGAGCTTGCCGGCACTCGAGGCCGAGACCGACGGCCAATACGACCGCGCTAGCGTAACCGATTACGGCGAACGGTTCTCCGTAACGCCGCAGGAGCGGAGCTGCCAAAACGAACGCCGCGAGCATCGCGACGACGCTGTAACGAATGACGCTTTCTAACGTCAAGACGGCGGCAACGTCGACGAAGATCTGCGCCGGCGCGCCTGCCGTGGACCAGACGTAGCCCTCGTTCTCCATTGCGGGCGCCGCCGGCTCCGTCCGACGCCGCCAGCACTCCATGGCAACGCCGACCGCCGCGAAAACGCCGCCAAGAAACGCGACGGTGGCGAAGGGTTCCGCGAACGGACGCCGCAGCAGGCTCGCGACGAAGATCGATCCGATAATGGCAACGACCGACGCGTTGACTAGTCGGGCAAACGCGAGGTCGCTGGAGAGCTGGGTGACGACCTCGGAGCCTTCTGCCCAGCTTTGCTTCGCGAGCGCGCCCAGCAACGTCGGCGCGGCCAGCCGCCACGCGAGCGCCGCCGCGCCGATCAGCGCGGCTACGTAAGCGACCGTCGATAGAAACTCAGAGAACGCCGACCGAAGCAGTGCGTTGGCCAGGAGCGCGAGCGCGGCCGCGATGGCGCTGTAACGGATCGTCGCAACGATGCGGTCTCCCGACGTGAGTCTGGCGTGAATCCACGCGAACGCTCCGGCCCGGCCGATCGCAGCCAGCGCCACGGCGGCTAAGCAATAGAGAACCACGGCGCTCTCGGCGCCGGGTTCGGCGACGAGTGCCGCCACCAGCGTCAGCATGACGGCCAAACCAGTCGCGAACCCGAGGACGCGGGGGAAGGTCAGCGTGACGGGCCGGCTCAATCCGTCGCCCACGCCCCGGAAAACCAGCCACTTCGCGCCGATGACGATCGCCGCGAAGATCGCGGCCAGATAGGCCGTCGTTGCGAAACGCTCGGCGCCGGGGTCCGGCGTCAGGATCGCCAGAAAGATCGCCGCAAAGACGACGGCGATCGCGTATCGGATTGCGCCGTTGAGCGCCCAGGTTAGGGCTTCGCGCTTCAACGTTCCGGGGTGCCGATCGCCCACAGTTTTGGTTCGATGGCCAGCGTCACCAGCAGAGCCAAGGCAATCAGCGATGCGATCCCGGCGATAACGTAGAACCGTTGACCGGTAAATGAAATCGAGATCTTGCCGCCGTCGGGCAGGCTCGGAACGATCCATCCGTTCGAGATGCCGTTGACGATCACGTGCGGCAGGGTTTGGCCGTTGACCGTCGCCGTCCACTCCGGATGATACGCGTCGCCGAAGACGAGCAGGTAGGGCCTGCTGCCCGCGCCGGCGGTCACCTCGAGCGCGGTCGGCGAGTTTCGCTTCCACATCACCGGGAATGATTTCGTCGCCGGCAACGCAGCCGGCGCAACCGACAGAAGTGCGATCTTCACTTCTTTGTCGGCGCTCGTAACGAGGTGGGGGCCGCGGCTCAACCTCACCGGACCGTTGCCGACGGCGCGGCCATCGACGAGCAGCGAAAGCGACGACAGCGACTGTGGGTGCGCCAAAGCTCGAGCGGGCATGGCGTGCACGTAATACGCGAGATGCGCGAAGTTCGAACGAATCTGCCGCCCGACGAACCAAATGCCGGCGATCCGTTGCGTACCGTCGTACGGACTATTGGGAAACGCGTGCATGAAGTAGATGTCGAAGCTGCCCGACTGGGGCAACGCGAAGACGCGGTACGAGACGCCGCCGCGGCCGGCGAGTGCGATCGCCAGCCAAGCATTTCCCGTGCCGGTCGAGTTGACGTCACCGACGACCTCCGGGTCTCCGGTCAGATTCCCATGGGGCTTCGGCAGCGCGATCCCGGTGAACGCATTGTCCTGCGCAGCGGGCGCCGCTGGGCCGCCCTTCGCCGAAACCCGCGTGAACGAGAGATCGGGCGCGACCGCCGCTTCGATCACGTCGGGGCCGAGATCGGTGCGCTCACCGGTCGTGGAGTGGAAGGCGAAGGAGACGTCGTTCCAGCCCGGACGAAGCGTCACCGTAAAGCTCGCTGGAACGGGAGGCGGTCCTTGGAGATGGTCGACGGAGTCGTACTGCTGCGCGGTCGCGCTGGGTCCGGTCAGCATCACCTCCTGCTGTCCTCGCCCACCGACCGCAATGCTCATCAGCGATCCGGCCTGCAGGCGGCTGACGTGCAATGCCGCTCGCGCGACGACGCTGCGCGCTCCGGGGACGAATACGCGCAGATGCGCCGTCTTCGAGAAGAGCATCCAGGATTCCGAATCGCCGCGCTGCCAGTCGTAAGCCGTCGGGTCGTCGCGATACCAATCTTCGGGCATCATCGTCGGTGAGGTCTGCACGACGCCGTCACCCGGAATGTAGGGCAGCGTACCGGCGAGATCTCCTGGGAACACTCCCTTGAAAGCGGTGCCGCGAATCAGATGCGTCTTGACGAACCCATCGGGGCCGAAAGGCCCGACGGCGGAGGCGCGTACGCGGTACGCCCCGGCTTGCGGCAGCGTAAATCTCGCCTTCTTCCCGTAGACGAGCATCTGGAGCGCTCGATTTTGCGGCGTCGCCGCGCCGAGATTGGCGACGCGCTTGGTCCAGGCATCGACCTCGTCCGTCTTTACGAACGCGACGACGAGCTTTGGATCCTCATAGCCGTCGGAGACCCAGTGCTTCCCGCGAGAGAGCAGCGCTTGCCCGTACTCGGTCCACGCGCCTCCGGGCGCGATGGGGCGAAAATAGCCGCCGTCGATTTGCAGCACGCGCGGCGCGGACTGCGGGAAGAGCAGCGACTGCTCGCGAGCGAATATCGTGTACAGGCTGCTGGCGGGCAGCTTGAACGGCTCGGCCCACTGCACGTTAGCCGACGACGGCCGAACGAGCGTACCGTACGCAAGCGAAGCGTTGACCGCCAGATCGCGCACCGCCGAAGCGGAGAGCGGAACGATCGGCGAGAGCGAACGCATCGTCGTCGAAAACTCCCCCGGCGAACGCGTCGGCGGGTCGAAGCGCGCCTGGCCGCGCGCCATCGCGTCGACGTCCCCGAGATATGCTTCGGAGAATATCGGCCACGCGCTGATCACGGGATGGTTCACGCCGTACACGAGCGGAAGCGCACCGCTTAGCCGGTACGTATGAAGCGGGCCGTCCGAGCGCTCCGGCGTCGCGCCGAGAACCCGATGCAGCAGGTCGTGCGTCAGGGTCGTGCTGTTGAATCTCCATTCGTCGGGCGAGCTGAAATCGATGACCGGAAGGAAGTCGTCGCGCTGCAAAAACGTGTTGACGCCGAGCACGCGAAACATATCCCCGGCAAACGGGAGGCCCTCGCGCGTGGCGCGATAGGCGCGCCGGACCCAGGCGTCCGTTCCCTCCGAGGGTTCGCTTCCGAGCAATCCGTAAATCATCGGACGATCGACCAGCGAGTTCTCGATGTAGAACTCCGGATTTCCCCAATCGAACTGCTCGAGAAACTGGGTCGGAAAGAGCGCGACGCGATGCTGGTCGTCGTTGCCGAGCAGCGCGTTCTCGCGGTACTCCCAGCTCGGCAGGACCGAAGCGGGATAGTTCATCTTGTGCACGATGACCGGTATGAAGATCAGGATCGGCACGACGACTAAGCCGGCGCTGACCGCGGGAACGAGCCATCGCAGGCGCTCGTGCTCGCTGCCGGTGACCGCCGCAATCTGTTCGCGCAGCCAGGAGAGGATCGAGTACGTGCCCAGCGCGTACAGCCCGCAGATCCCGAACTCGACACCGGCCACCCACTTGTACGAGAAGCGGAACATCTGAAAACCGGGGAAGTACCGGTAAAAAGCATCGTAGATCGGCGTCGTCACCGCATCCCCGAGCGCGTCGTGATAGTAGCCAACGACGATCGGCACCGAAACGATCGTCGCGATCAAAAAGTACAGGGTTGCCGGGCGCTGGTTACGTTTGAACGCAACCGCCCCCAGCGCGACGATTGGAACGAACCAGAGCAGCGCGCTGAAAAGGCCTTGCGAATAGGGCTCGGCCCACGGAAAGTACGGACGCCCTCCAAACGAGACGAACGTTGCCCAGTGACCGAGCCCGCGCAGCACGTTGTCGAAGGAGGTAGCGGCGTTGTGCAGCGACGGGCCCTCGCTCAAGACGCCGTTGAGCCACACGCTGCGGAAGTAGTCGACGAAGGGCACGACCCAATAGAGGTTGACGAAGAACGTCCCCAGCGAGGCGACGACGACGAACGGCAGCGTTCGCTTGGCGACGATCGCCGGCTGCTCGCTGAGCACCAGCATCACCAAAACGAAGATCGCGAGTAGAATGACGTTGATCGCAACCAGCGGAGGGTTGATGCCGCCGCCGACGAGCACGAGCAGCGCCATCCCGAGCGCCGCGCGCCAGACATTCATTTCGCCGCGCATCGCACGCGCGGTGATCCCGATCATCGCCGGAAGCGTTCCGTACGTCAGCAGCCAGACGATCTGCGCCTGCGAATTGAGTGCGACGTACATATTGAAAAGGTACGCGACGGAGCCGGCAATGCGGGCCGTCTCGCCGAGCCACGGCGCAACGGAGCGTAGGCAGTAATACATCGAGGCCAGCACGCCGAGATAGACGGCAAACACGGCAAAGCGCTGCGCGAAATCCTGGGGGATGTGGAAGATCTGCGCCGCAGCGTAAATCCACGCGTACGGCGTCTCGTACGGAAACCAGAAGCCGGTGTGCGTGCCCATATAGAGGGCCGGGTTCCACGCGTGCAGCAGCGACCAGAGAAACTTGAGCGGATCGATGTGAAGGTCGGCCTGGCCGTCGTTGAGCTGCACGCCGCTGCCGTATCCCAGCGTCACCAGGAGCGCAAGCGCGACGAAGAGCGCCGGTACAAACGCTCTGCTCAGCACTGCTCGCTGCGGCCACGGCAACTCCAGCGAGGCCGTGGCGCGGGCGGTTTCCTCTTTCACGGGTAAGCCTTTCCGTAAAGCTTGAATGGACCTTCCAGACTCACGCGCTGCTCGACGGAAGCCGCTGCGAAGAGCTCGTCCACGACTTTGGCCACCGCGTCGAGCTCGATATCCCGCAAAATGCACCGGTACTCCAGCCGGAGCACGCAATCGAAACCCTGCAAGCCTTCGTCGTGACAGGCCGGACAGGGCGACGGACGCATCGCGACGGCCTGTCCGATCGGTGCGCCGCGAACCTCGCTCGTCATCCCGTAAAGCGCCAGCGTCTTTACGCCGAGGCCCGATGCTAAATGGCTGAAGCCGGCGTCGTTGCCGACGAAGACCTCACACTCCGCCAAAAGCCGGGCGGCCTGCGCGAGCGGCTCGCGGATGATGTTGATTCCCGCGACGCCTGCAAAATCTTGCTCGGCACGCGCGAGCTCCCGCTCTTCGTGCGGCCCCAGAAAGAGTCGAACCGGTCGTCCGGTCGCGACGTGACGGCGCGCGAGGGCGACGAAATTTTCGTAGGCCCAGCGCTTGACTTCATTTCCTTTCCAAGCCATCGAACCGGGATGGATGCCGAGCGTTCCCGGGATGCGCGTGCTGCACCAAGCTTCTGGAACCCAGTACGCCAAGTCGTCGCTGCCCGGCGGCAGCCCCGCCGCTCGCGCAAGCCGCAGGTTTTCGGCGACGCGATGCCCCCCGCGCAGTCCGACGCAAACGCTGCGCGTCGTTCGCGCGATCAGGCTTGCCGTGCCGCCGTAGTCGTGCAGACAGAGCCGCTTCGCGCCGGCGCCGCGGGCGATCGCCGCGTACTGCCAGCGCGTCGCCGGGAATGGAAGAATGCAGAGGTCGTAGCGCCGCGGCCGGAGTTTGGCGATGGCTGCGAGCACGTCGGAAACCGTCGGGCGGAGCGGAAGCTCGGTAATATTATCGACGATTCCAAGCGCGCGCAGGTAGTCGCTGACCGGGGAATGCATCGTCAGCGCATCGATGCGCCACGAAGCGCGCGTCAGGCCGCGAAGAATCGGGCCTGCGGCCAGCGCGTCACCAAGCCCTGGTAGCAGCAGCACCAGGGCGGTATTACCGGCCAAAGAGGCCTACTTTCCGATAGGGATGGGGACGACGATTTCGTGGGAACCGGCGCGATCGATCTTCGGTGAAAAGCGCTCCGGCTGGTCGTAGTAGCGTAAGATTCGCATTCGGTAAAAGATCGCCAACGTGTCCAGAAAAACATTCCAGACCGCCGGCAGGCGAAGCCGGCTGCCAACGCGCGTAAAGTTGACTTCGACGGGTGCTTCGACGACGCGGTAGCCAAAGTGGTGCGCGTTCGCCAACAGTTCGAGATCGAACGCGAACCGCTTGACTAGCACGCGCGGCAGTACGCGCTCGAGGACCTCGCGCTTGAACAGCTTGATACCGGTCTGCGTATCGCGTACCGGCAGACCGAAGAGCGTGCGCACGAGCATGTAGTAAAAGAAACTGTAGATCCGGCGCAGGCGCGGATACTCGACGCGCGACTCCGGATGAAACTTCGAACCGATGACCGCGTCCGCGTTGCGAGCGAAGAGAATCGCGAAGAAGTTCTCCAGCTGCTCGGGATGCAGATCCATGTCGGCGTCGAGAAAGGCGACGTAATCGCCCCTCGAATACGACGTGCCGCAGATGAGCGCGTTGCCTTTACCTTGGTTGCGGCGGCAGCGCACCACGCGGACCACGTCGGGCCAAACCCGCAGGGCGTCGATTGCTGCCGTGTGCGTACCGTCCAGGCTCCCGTCGTCGACGACCACGATCTCGAAATCGAGGCCCAGTTCCCGCATCGTTTCGACCGTTTCGCACACGTTGTCCGCGATCGAACGAGCCTCGTTATATGCGGGCATGACAATCGACAGCATGGCCCGGGAAGCTTGGCTCTCGTAGAAAGGCGAGCCTTCCGGTACAAAGTTGATTGTAGTCAACTTTTCTTTAAGCAATCGGCGCTTCGCGATTCTCCGGGGGGCTCACGATATTGCGCTCGAATTTCGCAACGATCGTGTGCCACGCCAGCCCGAGCTCTTCGACGTTGAGCATGCGTGCGAACGCAACGAAGACCGCGCCTCCGATACCGATCTGACCGAAAAGAAACCAGGAACGCGACGCGAGCGAGGCTTCCGGCGTTACGCCGAGGGCGCCGATCCAGTGCAGCGCCGCCAACATCGCAAGCGAGCAAACGACTATTTTCCCGGTCGAAAAGACCAGGGCGCCCCAGTCAATGCCCGATACGATTCGCGCCGTTAACATCAGCAGCAAGAGCGCTTGGAGGCTCTGGCTCGTCGAGTTCGCCAGCAAGAGCCCGCGGGCGCCCAAGCCCGGCAGCCACACGAGCGAAAGCAGCACGTTGAGCACGACCGTCAGCACCGAGATCGTTACCGGCCAGAGCGTTTCGCGACAGGCGAAGCAGCAACGCGTCAGAACGACGTTCGCGCCGAGCGCGATCAAGCCGATAGCGGCGAACGGCAGGAGGCCGGCGGTCAAGTCGGTGGCGCTCGCCTGGAAGGTCCCACGCTCGAAGAGCGCCTGCACCATCGGACGTGCGAGGACGATGAGCGCACATGCCGACGGAATCGTAATGAAATTAACGAGGCGCAGCCCGGTGACGACGCTGCGTGCGACCCCTCGGCGGTTTTCGCGCGCGAACTGCGCGGCGAGCAGGGGAAAGATAACCGTCGCGATCGCGGCGGCAAAGATCTGCTGCGGGAAATTCACGAGCTTGGTCGCGTAGTTCATGCCCGCGATGTATCCCGGAGCCAGCGTCGAGGCGAAAAACCGATCGAAAAAGAGCGCGAGCTGGCCGGCGGCCGAGCCGACGATGATCGGCCCGAGCAGTACCCAAATCTTCTTTAGGCCGGGGTGCTTCAGGTCGATGATCGGCCGGTACTTGCCGATCGACAAAAACGAAGGAAGCTGCACGAGCATCTGAGCGGTGAGCCCGAGCGCCGTGCCGAGGACGAGCGCGTAGATGCCGATGCCGTGGCTCCAGAGCACGACGCACGCAATCGTCACGGTGTTGACGGCAACGCCGACCAGCGCCGCCGAGCGAAAACGGTGATACGCGTTGAGCATGGCCGAGAGTACGCCGCTCAGACTGACCGCCACGATGCTGGGCATCAGCCAGCGCGTCATGCGAATCGCGACGCTCATCTGCGGAGCGGGGAAGCCGTGTGCGATCAGCGGTACGTACCAGCGCGCGGTAAAGTAGCCGGCGACCGCGCAAATCGTTATCGCGATGGCCAGCATGTTGAGGACCGTGCTCGCGAGACGCCACGCCTCGTCTTCCTCGCGATGCGCGATGTACTCGGAAAACGTCGGGACCAGCGCGCTTACCAGCGCGCCGTTAAAGACGCCGAAAAGAATCGTCGGAACCGTCGCCGCCGCAAGAAACGTGTCCATTTCCCAACGGGTTCCGTAGTAGCGCGCGCTGACGACCTCTCGCATAAAGCCGAGCAGCGTCGACGCGAAGGTCGCCCCCATGATAAAGAGCGTGGACCCGGCGACGGAAATGCGGGGGCGCGGGCGCTGCCGCGCGGGAACGGCGCGAAGGTAGGGCTTAATGCGCCCCATCCTTTCGCAGAACGGCCGGGACCGTTTTCGCGATGATCAGCAGGTCACCCAGGGGCGTCCAGCCGTCGACGTACCGATTGTCGAGCTCCATCCAGTGCTCGAACGAAACCTCGCTGCGGCCGTTGATCTGCCAGAGGCACGTAACGCCTTGCGGAACCTCGAGGCGGCGGCGCGCGAAGGCGTCGTAGTGATCGATCTCGCTGGGCAGCGCAGGGCGCGGCCCGACTAAGGCCATGTCGCCTAAAATGACGTTTACGAGGTTCGGAAGCTCGTCAATGCTCGCCCGGCGCAAAAACCTCCCCAAGGGATGCAGCCGCGGATCGTTGCGAATCTTGAAGACCGGGCCGTCCACCTCATTGAGGTGCATGACACTCTGCCGCAGCGCGTGCGCGCCGTTGACCATCGTGCGCAGCTTGAACATCTTGAACCGACGTCCGTGCATGCCTACGCGCTCCTGGGTGAAAAACGGGGTTCCCCCCGTAACGAAGGCGATCGCCACCGCCGCCAGCAGCACGATCGGAGCGGTCACGACCAGCAGCAGAATCCCGACCACGATGTCGATGCCCCGCTTGACGGCCGGCCAGGATTCGGGAACCTCGCGCTCGCCGGCGACGCCGACCGCAACCTGCATCGCGTTCATGCGAGCAGGGCTCGTCTCACGGTCGCGCCGACGAAATCGAGACCCTCGATCTCTCCCAGCAGCCGGCCCGGCGTAGGGCCGCGATGCACGAACGGAACGTACTCTCGCGTGTGATCGGAGCCGGGGGCGGTGGGATCGCAGCCGTGGTCGGCCGTAAAGATAAGCTCGTCCTGCGGGCGCATCAGGCTTTCCAGGCGCGGGATCAGGGTGTCGAGCTCTTCTAAAGCGTTGCCGTAGCCGCGGACGTCGCGGCGATGACCGTACTTCGAATCAAAGTCGTTAAGATTCGTGAAGATGAAACCGTGGTCAACCTGTTCTAGCAACTCGAACGTCTTCTCCATTGCTTCGCGATTGCCGGCAGCGCGTGTCGATGCGGTAATCGCGCGTCCACAGTAGATGTCCGAAATCTTTCCTACTG
>DASXFZ010000002.1 GCA_036489315.1 Candidatus Cybelea sp. | reverse complement strand
ATGATATTGAAGCAATTAAGAACGAGATTTCTTCCATCGAACTGGATGGTATACTCGTTGGTATTAGGGAGTGATTGATTCAGCTCAATGGGCGTGAAGGTGCCGGATGAAAACTTGAGTAGGTGCCAAGAGGAGCCTTCTGGTTCGTAAATGATGTAGAGGTTACCAGAATTGTCGAAAGTACCCCTAAGAAAAGTCCTATTCGAATACGGGCCGTACACTTGCGGCGTTCCCGACTCATTGGCGTACAGATACACGCGGTCGTTGCCTAGAACGGCCAGGTCATTCGTCGTTGGGTCATAAGCGCAGGGACCGTCGACTGACAACGTATTAATGGGCGCCGTACCGCCGTGAGCAAATTCCTGCAGGCCCGCCGTATCGCGAACAAAGATATTGCCATGCGAGTCCGTACACATCTCAGTTGCGTACTGAACTCCGGGGATACCCATCACGAAGACTCTTCCGGGATAGGTGTAGACGCTTAAATCATTTGACCGCGAAGTGTGGTGCGAAACATACAAAAGGTCGCCGGAGTAGGCGCCGTTCTGTAACGTAGAAGATAGCGAGGAAGCCGGAACAACGGGCCTTTGCCCCGAGCCGCAACCGGTGAACGCGAAAAGCGCCGCCGTTAAGCACGCGCCGAAAAGATAATGTGGATTCACTTTCTGCTCCTTAAGGGCCGTACGGCTGTATAATGTTCGGGAGCGGGCGTGAGGTTCCGTCTTCCCGTCGATACTGCTTCGCCACCGTTCATCATACTTGTGCGCAAAATGGTCGGGGGACTCAGATTGGCGCGGTCGGCTAGCTTTTCGAGAGTAAGACTTTGCAGTATTGTATCCAGCAGTGATGTCGCCGAAAGTGTCGCCTCTGCAGGTCTAAGGCATCGCCGTCAGCGCCGGCTGCTGCCAGGTGCCGTCGAGGACCTGTCTCGCCGGATAATAACAACGTAAGACCATAAAGAATGGTCCGTCCGGACTCGGAAGCCAATTTGGTTCTTTGTCCGCTCCCGGCGATGTGCTTTGAATGTAGAGGCTGAAGCCGTCGTCGGGGTCTTTCGTAAGTTGCGGCAACATCGGCGAGTTGATGAGGTAACGATTCAGCGGGTTTGCGACGAGCAGCTGCTCCGGTAGGTTGTACATCGTCAGCGACCAGAATGCATTGACTGGCGGAAACTGACCTGGCGCAAAACGCAGCAGGTAGGCCTCGTTACCGGTGAGCGGCTGACCCGCCGGTCCGGTTACGTAGCCGAGGTAGACCGCTTCGGCGGCCGTGTTGCCTAAGATTCCGTACTGAGCGGCGACGGCGCGTTTCAGGTACGCGGTACCGAGCTCCGATCGAGATCCGAAAAGGTCTGCCGAAGTTGTGACTTCCGCTCGCGCCGCGTCTATCTGCTTTTGTCCGGCCGCCATTCCCGCAAGAAGTGCCTGCTGCTGCGCAGCGGTAAGCGTGTTCGGGTTACCAAGCGTGGCCAGACCGTCACGAATGGCCGCCTCGTCGGGGAGTGGAGGGCAATACGTTAAAACGCCCGCCAAGATATTGAAGAACTCAAGAGAGGTGCGCTCTTCATCCGCTCTTATCGGCGCAATCCAATCCAGCGCCGCTGCGGGGACCGGTGGCGCAGTCTCAGCGTATGCCGACAGGGGTGCAATTTTATACTTTGCCTGAATCGCCTTAACGGCGTCGAGGTCCGAAGGGCCGAAGAGCTGCGTGCGGTAGATGAGGAGCATTAGGTCGGTCTCAGACCGAACGACCTTTTTTACACCTGGTGGAGTTGTGCCGTCCAATCGGGCCCTGCCATCAGGAAGTCGCCGCCGTCGTTTCCTGTAGCCCTCGTTCCGAGATAATCCGCGTTGTAGGTATAAAGGTCGACACACTGCACCGAATAGTAGCGATTTGCCTCGATAGCTGGAAGTGTGACTACCCAGGGTTCGGTGCGAAGGTCGAGCAGGGCGAACGAGTACGGAGTATCCGAGTTCGGCGTCTGGACTGTCGTATCGGCCGGCGTGTAGACACTCGCCGTATTGTAGAGCATGTTGACGGGACACTTATACGCCGGGCCGCCTTTATCGGCGAAGTAGCCCCATAAGATCCGGTGAAGGTCTACAATAGGAAAGCCGTAGACGTAAGCTTCCTGGCCGAGCGACGCTAAGTCATCGGACATGGGTTAATTCCTTCATAATGTCGCCTTTCGTAGGGCGGCGAGTGTTGCTCCGCTCTCTTCGACGGAGGTTCGGCGTTCCCGTCGTCTTCGAACTCAAGCCGAAAAGATGACTACTTCAAAATCTCGAAGTAATGAGGCTGCTCGGTCCACTTGCCATTCCTGAAGTGTAGCGTCGCCACCGCCTTTGCTTTGGTCGGGCAGTAGAGCGGTGCGCTCGACGTGTAGTATGGCCCGGTAAGCTGCAGCGAATCGCCGTGTGTGCCGTTGACTACGCCGGCCGAAAGGTCGCACGGGTTCCGTGCGGAGAGCGTCGTCACTACCGCCTGCATGGCCGCTCCGAAGTAGAAGACGTCCACCCGCGCCATCCCGCAGTCGGCGCCCGTCTCGTGCGACTGCAAGACGAGCTGCTGCGAGCCCGCGCCCATAAACTCGCCGTCGATGGCATAGAAGGAAAGACCACCGCACGCCACTGGTTATGCATTCCCTCTCCTGCGAGATAGACGAGCCGGCTTTGTACGATCGTGCCCGGCAGCTGCGGCGAGAACGTATAGTGCGGCGGCTCGGCCGCGCGGGCTAACGCAGAGAGTGCGATCAAAGGGCAGCCCGACCAGGCCGCGAGCCGTCGATATCGGCGGCGACCTTGCCGTCGTGCAAATCGAACGTAACCGAAGGTGAGGTCAGCAGCTGCAGCGCGAGCAGGCCGGCGTGTAGACCGTTGCGGTGAACGCCTCGATCCAAGCGCGCAACCCAAAATGCCGCATCGTATCGCGCATCCAGACCGCCGCGTGGTAGTCCCCGGGCGTACCGGGATAGCGATAGCGTTGGTTGAGGATCTGCGAGCTCGCGCGTGCGCCGGCGGCGCTTGGGATAGGCAGGAACGGCGGTTTCCGGCTGCGATCAGGCCGGCGGCGCGCCGAACGAAGACTCTATAAAGCAGCAAACGATCGAACCTCCATCGCGTGCATTGCCTCGCCGATGGCGCACGCCTTGCTCGCGTTCTGCCGGGCACCGGCCGGCAGAGACTACTTCGCTTGAGGGTCTACCGCGATGCTGTCGTAGAATTCCGCCGCGATATCGATTGAAGAGCGCCCGATGCTTCCCAACGGATAGCTGTTGGCCTGCACGCTCCCAACGGCGTGCGACTGGTTCAGGAGAGCAAAGCTCCCCGTCCAAAGCGTGTTTTGCGACTTGTTCAACGAGATGCCGGTATAGTAGCCGTTTGGACCCGAGCCGTAGGTGAACGTCGATGTGGGCGAGCCGGTCCAGGGCTTTTTGAACACGGCGAGCGTGTTATTCTCGCCGATGGTATTTAAGATGAGGTTCCCCCGGATGTCGAACGTGATGCCTTCGGGCACCGTACCGGACTCGATTTGCTGGAGAATCGTGTCGGCACCGGTACGCGTGTTTACCGAGACCAGAAACGGTTGGCCGTTGCTGTTGTAGCCGTCAGCCAGCAGCGCGCGGGCGTTCGCGGCTAAGTATTCCACCTCGTTCAAGTGCGAGGTCACGAGCGTGCGCGTTGGGGTCCCGCCGCCGGCTTCGATCTTGCTTGCGGCAAAGAAGTCGATGGCGTTGTCACCGGCGTTAGCGGCGAATAAGTCGCCCTTCCCGTCGAACGCGATTCCGATCGCATACGGCCCTTGCGACAAGTTCAGCGTCGCGAACAGCGTGATCTGCTTGCTCTTCACGTGCCAAACGGTGACCGTCTCAGACCTCGTGCCAACGGCAAGGTCGCCGGACCGCGGATCGACCGCCAGACCGACGCCGGCGCACGTACACTGCGAGATCATCTTTAGCGTTTTCGCGCGGTAGACGTCGACGTTACCCATCTCTCCATTAGAGGCAAAGATCCAGGTCTCCGCCGGCGGCCCTTTCCCCTCATGCGCGTTGGGCTTCGAGAAGGTCGGGCTCGCTGGGGGCACCCGCTCTGCGCTCGCCGGCCGCGGAGCCGCGCTCGATGCCGGAACTGAGCTCATTCCCTGGCATGCTGCCAGTAATACAACGAATACCGGTGCAGCCGTTGCCCCCAGAGCCATGGTCGAAAGCGTGCGGCGCATCGTAGTCCCTTTCTTCACGAGTGCCTCCTAGGCGCTCCCCATTTAGCATCGCTCGGCAGGATGAAGAATCTATGAAACAAAGGCTAGCGTGCAATGCGATATGCGTTGGTACGGATCTGGGCCGTACTCACCATCGGACTGCTGGCCGGCGTGCTCGGCGATGCGGGGACCGAGTTTTTCGCAACGTTTGGCTGGCTGGGCGGTGCTGCGCGGGATGTCGACCATCAGGGAGTCCTGCCGGCCTTCGCCATCACGTTGCTGCTTGCCCTAGGCCTTGGCGCTTACATCGTTAGCGCTCGCATCGCGCCAAGCGATCCGCTTGTGCGCAGGCTCGATGACTTGCGCGCACGCGCCGTCGACGCGCTTGCGGCGTTTGCCGGAAGCTGCTTCGTTGTCGTCGCGATGGAAGGCTACGAAACGCACTTCGGCGGCCTAGCGCCCTTCGACGCGCACTCCGTCGTCATCGCACACGCTCCGATTCTCGTCTTATCCTTTGTGGCGATCGCCGTCGCCGCACGGATGATGCTCGGCGCGGCGATCCGCTGTGCTGCGCGCGGCGGCGCTTTGGCCGCGGCATTCGTCACGTCGTTCCTGCGCATCTCCCGCTCGTTCCTGGCGACCCCTAAGCACGCGACGATGCCTCACCCGCAGACGAGTTGTTCTCACGTCGCACCCGAAATCGTCAAGTCGCGAGGTCTCCGTGCTCCTCCGCACACGCTCCTGAGTCCAGCCTAACTTCCGCAAAAGGCTGCGTCGCGCGTTCGTTCACGCGCCGCTTGGGGGTGAGTTTCATGCGAACGGCCAGTCGTATTCTTTGCGTTTCCTTTGCCTTAGCGCTCTCGTTTCAAAACTCCGAGGCAGCCGAGCTCGTGACGGGCGCGATCTTGGGAACCGTCTCTACTGCGGCTCGCGCCCCGATCGCCAACGCGCGCGTCGCGGCGACCTCGCCGTCGGGCCGCTACACCGGCACGACCGACGCGAGCGGCCGTTTCACGATTCTCGGAGTTGCGCCCGACACATACGCCGTTAGCGTTGAGGCCAAGGGTTTCGAAGCGGCCGATGCGACGGTCATCGTCCTGCCGGGCGAGCACGAGCGCCTTGCGGTCGTCTTGCTCGCGAAGCTCAAAGAGATTGCAGAGGTCGAAGCCAAGGGCGAAGCGTTTGCGCTCGGCAGCACGAGCGACGTCTTCACCGTACAGGGTGAACAGGCGCGAGCCGGAACGCCGCAAGCCTCCTCCTCGGGTCTGGCCAACTATTCGCGCGATTCCATCCAGGGCGCAATCTCCAACGTCCCGGGCGTCCAGCAAGACTCATTTGCGAACGTGATCGTACGCGGTGGAAAAGTGCAAGACACGGTGTACGACTACGACTCCGTTCCAGTTCCGCAGGGTCTCATCGCGGAGCCCGGAGGCAACATCGTGGGCGCTCAGCTCGGCACAGCGGGCGTCGGCTCTGCAACGGTGACGCTCGGCGGTTACAACAACGTCAGTCAAAACGCCCTTGGAGGCGTCGTTAACGAAGTGCCGCTCACCGGGATCTACCCCGGGACGGAGGTCCTCGAAGTCGCCGGCGGCATCGGTACACAGCTTGGCGAGGTGAAGTTCACGGCACAGGAGGCGACGCCGGACCTACGCTGGCGCTACGCGCTTTCGGCGACGAGCGGCAGCGAGTATTTTCCCTATGGCGACGGTCACACGTTCTATCCGGCGGAGATCGGCACGTACGGCCTCGGCTTCCAGACGCGTTCGCAGTACGCGATCGCCGGCAACGTGCATTTTGCCACGACGCCGAAGGACGATCTGTCGGCCGTCTTTCTCACCGGCGCGGCCGCGTACCAGCAGTACGATTCGCCGTATCAGGGGCTGCAGTGGTCGACCTTCAATAGCCCCACTGCCGCGTTTCCCGGCCAGCCGGCCAATCCGAACCAACAAGTCGACACACCCTCGATCGCACGAGGGACCTACGGCGTTGAAAAGCTCCAGTGGGTCCATAATTGGCCGCACTCACTGGGGCGGCTTCAGCTCTTCCAGTCGCAGATCGGCGCCGTCGCCAACGGTCCCGAGTGGGACGACCTCTCCTTTCCCGACGGCGTTATCTCGCTCTATTCGACACAATCGCAGCGCGAGGACGGAATCGGCTACGACTTCGAGGATCAAGCCAACGACAAGAACGACTTTCGCGCGGGCGCGCAGTACGACGTTAATACGAGCAGCATCTACCAGATCGTTCCGACCGTGCCGCAGATCGTTACCGCCGCGCCTCGCCTAAACCAGTATCTCGTCTACGTGAGCGACACCTGGAGTGTAACGCCGAGTCTCTCGGCGATGGGTTCCCTTCGTTACTCCGGCCAGCACTCGCAGACCAGCGACACACCGCCGGTCATCTACGGCGACGGCGCCCTCGACCCGCACCTTGCGCTCGCATACTCCTTCGGCGGTCAGAACGCCCTGCGCGCGACCTTCGACCATAACTCGGTGATGCCGCTGCCGCTCGAGGTTCAGCGTACGTGCGTCCCGGCGAACGCCTGCAGCGATGACTCCGGCGGTAAAGCCAACGGAGCGATTCCGAGCTTTCCGCTGGCGCCGGAGACCGCAACCGACTACGCGTTCTCCTACGAACACGGTGGCCGAACCCAGATCCGCCTCACGTACTTCATCGAACTGGAACAGAACGTCATCGACGTGCTTCCGACGAACTATCGCAACGCGCTCAACGCCGGCGAAAATCCCGACGCGATCGGGGTTCCGACCAACGCCGGAGAGCTGCGATCACACGGGATGGAGCTGTGGGTGCAAAACGGAGGGTTCACGCTCGACGCCAACTACAGTCATACGCTGTCGTCGAGCATTTACCAGTTCGCATTCAACGATCTCAACGCCCCGGCGGTCCTCGCGGGCCACCTCTTCCCCGCGAACTACATTCCGAACTTTACGGCGACGGCTTCGTACGAGCTCGATTTCCTGCAGCGGCGGCTGCGCGTGACGCCGCGACTCTCGTACGAGAGCGGTTATCCGTACGGCAACGGTACGATGGTCTGGCAGATCGTTAAGGGTAAGCCCGTACAGATTCCCAACGACAACTACGTCAATCCCGGGTACAATTATTACTTCTTGAGGAACCCGTCGCTCCCGTACAACGTCACGACGAATCCATATATCGCTACTCTTGGCACGAGCGAAGGGGCCGATCCGAACACGTTGCGCACGACGCCGCAAACCCTCGCGTCGCTGCACGTTGAGGGCGATCTCTCGCCGCGCATGACCGCGATTCTCGACGTCGTGAACCTCTTTGCCACTGCCACGCCGACGCAGCTTCAGGGCAACCCGTACCTCATCGGGCCGCCCGGATACGCCGGCGGAAACGCCTATTACGAGCGGGCGTACGGCGCGCAGTACTGCAAGAAGTGCCTCTATACACTCGGCAACGGCGTACCCACGAACGACGGGCAGGCGCCCGCCGTGCCTTGGCAATACGGCCTCGCAGGATACGTACCCGAAGGGTACCCGCTGGCCCGCTCGGCTTTGTTCCGTGTACGCTACCGGCTTTAGCCGATCGAGCCGGGAGGTGAGCTTGCGGGCGCCCCTTCGACCCGTGCCGAAGCGTCTCGCAGCTTGGAGGTACGCGCGATGACGCTCGATCGATTGGCGCTGGGCGGTTTGACGGCCGTTGCTCTTGCTTTGGCCGGCTGTGGCGGCCGGCAGTCGAGCGCGTCGACCATGGTGCCCGTGGCCGGAGACGCGCAGGGACAAGCACGCCGCGCATCGGGTTCGAGCGGCGACGTGCTCTACGTATTGATGAGTCGCAAGGCGTACATCGTCTCGCTGCCCGGCCTAACCAAACTCCACGTGATGAACGGCACTTATGGTAACGTTGCCGTTTCGGACCCGAACAACGGAAATGTATTCTTAGGTAACTGCTGCGAGTTTGCGCATGGGAGCAAGGTGCCATTTGCCCATTTCTCCGGAGTCTCGGGCGAAGCCGCCCACGATGCGGCGTTTGACCCGACGACCGATGCCCTGGCTTTCTCGATGGGGAAGGAACCTTCAAATGGCAGCGGATGGATTGCGGTATATGTTAATCTGAACCATAAGCCAACGCTGTATACCGACCCGAGCGTAAAGTACTACGGAGGACTGGCGTACGATGGCCACGGCGACCTCTTCGTTCTGGGGAGCGATGCTTCGGGCAGCGGATCGGTAATCGGAGAGCTCCCGAAGGGCGAGAGCCATTTTACGAATTTCATACCCAGCCGGAGCGATGGTTTTGGCGATGCGTCCCAAGTCTTTTGGGACGGCAGCTATATCGTCATTCGAGCTCGTTCGAAGTTCGATCGCGTCGCCTTTTCGGGATCGAGCGTAAGTGTTGTGGGCCAAACCCTGCTCAAGGGTGCCTTTAACCCCTGGTATAGCGGTTTCTGGCTGCAAGACGGCACGATCTATGGTCCTCACCTTGGCGATGCCCCGCACAACGGCCGGTATCTCGGGTTGTGGCACTATCCGCAGGGCGGGAGTGCCTACGCCGTGATGAAGGACCTAAACAGCAACCAGAAGGAGCGCATAACGGCGGTCACGCTCTCCGTTGCGCCGAGCGCTGCGCGCGCTACCGCTGCTCGTACCAGCGTGTCAGATCGGTCTTGAGCTTCGCGAGCGCCGTTGCATCGATATAGGCCATGTGCCCGGCCTCGTAGTGCGCGATCGTGAGATTGCGTCGTAAGTCTGCCGGCAGATGGAGATGCGCGAAGTCGTATTCCTGCTGGAAGTACGGCGTCGAGAAATCGTAGTACCCCATCCCGGCGAAGACACGCATGCTCGGATTCTGCGCCATCGCTTCGGAGAGATCGACGATCGTGTTGGGCAGCTGCAGCAGCGCGCTCGTGCCGCCGAGATCGGTCTGGTGCTTCCAGCTCCACTGCGGGAGCACGTCGATGAGCGGCAGATATTCGAGATCCGTTCGATAGCCTAACTGCGTGCGCACGTAGTCGTTGAAGATCGCCTGTACCTGCGGCGTGGTGGCGAGATCGGACGTGTCCCAGACCGGCTCTTCCCGGTTTCCGACCGGATCGTATCCGGAGTACCGCGCGTCCATATAGCCGACGACCCTCCCCTTATCGCGAAGCAGCTCGCTGCGAAATCGCCCCGGCGCGATCCGCAGATTCGCTGCGCGAATCGTCGCGGGCGAGAGCCCCGTGTAGGCGCTAAGCTGCGCGACAATCGCCTCGCGGCGCTGGGCCGGCAGAGAATCCCCCGCGGCCAGCGCCGTCAGATAATCGGTGAGCGCGAAGTGCTGGACTGCAGCGAGAAACGCCGGCAGATCGTTGGGGCGATTGGGTACGCGGTGGTAGTACCACGCAGCAGCAGCTTCCGTCGGAAGAAACAGCACGTACGGCCAGTCGTTGCCCCCGACGCTTGCGTCGTCCCAGAGCAGATCGACGTTGAGCACCGACGACATCAGCACGACGCCGTTGAGATCGATCGCTTGCCCGAAGCCATTCTCCAAGAGCCGCGCGAGCGCGGCGGAGCGAAGCGTGCCGTAGCTTTCGCCGAAGAGATACTTCGGTGAGTTCCAGCGCGAGTACGCAGTGAGATAGAGCCGGATGAACTGCGCGAAGGCGGCCGCGTCCGCGTCGACGCCGTACGCGTCGGAGGGCTTACCGCCGGGCAGCAGGCGGCTGAAGCCGGTTCCCAGCGCGTCGACGTAGACTTCGTCGGTGACGTCGAGCAGCGAATACTCGTTGTTGACGACGCGATACGGCGCGGAAACGCTCTGACCGGGAGGCGGCACGAGGACGCGGACCGGCCCGAATGCCGCCATCCGCTGCCAAACGCTGGAACCTCCCGGCCCGCCGTTGTAGAAGAAGGTGACCGGCCGTGCGGACGACTCCGCGCCGTCCTTCGTGTACGCCGTGTAGAACATCGAGATGTCCGGCTGATTCTTGGCGTTCTTCAGCGCGATCGTGCCGGCCCGCGCCGTATACGGCAGATCGGTGCCTCCGATGTGCAGGACGTGATGTGTCGTCGCGAGTGCGGGCCCCATCGCCGCGAGCAGAACGGCTGCAAGAATCATCTCTGCGCCTTCGTTTCTCAGGCGCGTCGCCCATGCCCGCGTAGGTCCGTCCTTCGAGCATTTCGAAAAGGCCACGCATGCGCAGGTTCGTCAGCGTGCCGATCGTCGCAGCCGGCGACGGCTTCGTGACGCCGGCAAGCGGCAGCGAACCGCCCGTGCCGCGGGCCTTTCGCTGGCGCGAGCGCTCGCTGGAAGTCGCCTCGGTGCTGCGGACCTGGCGCTCGACGAAGACCGATCGCGGCGACGCTTATCTCAAACGGCAATGGTTCGAACTGCAGACCGCAACCGGCGCAAAGCTCGAAGTCTATTTCGATCGAGAGGCGCGCCGCGGCGCCCCGCAGTGGTGGCTCTACACGATCGACGAGTAGTGCTAGGGAACAGCGGCCCTCTTACGGTTTTTCGCTGACGATGTGCGCGGTCTTGATGTAGTCGAGGTTCGGAAACGCTTTTTCGAGGTAGGCGTTGCCGTGCGCCGCGATCATCGCCTGGCCGGGGCGCTCGCCATACCCCGGATACAGCTTTTCAACGGTGGCCATCCCGCTGTGAACCTTTCCGATCGGCGCGAAACCGGATATGTCGAGCTTCGGGTTGTCCGCCAAGTTGATGAAGAGGTGCGTCGATCGCGTGTTCGGCTGCATCTCGCTGGCGAACGTAACGGTGCCGCGGGTGTTCGACCCTTTGACCGGATCGTCGGGAATATCGGCGCTCCACTTCTTGGTGACCGCCGGATCGGCGGCCGCGCCCCACTGCACGACGAAGCCCGGAACGACGCGGTAGAAGCGCGCGCCGTCGAAATACTTCGCCTTGACCAGCTCGTAAAAGTGCTGCGCGCCGATCGGCGCGAGGCTGCGGTCCACGTCGATCACGACCGGTCCGCGGCTCGTGTCGAGCGCGACCCGGTACGTGCCGGTCGCACGAGGCCCCTGCGAGACGGACTGCTTTGCGGCGCTGTTGCAGGCGACGAGCGCGAGTACGAAGGCGGCGGCGATTGAGAGCTTCATCGCCGCTACGGTTTGCCGGAATCCCGCTGGAACCATCCACCACGGCTGCGGCGTCTGCCCCTGTCTGCCGGTCCAGCGCCTGTGCTATGATGGCGGTCCGGAGGTAGCCGTTGTGAAGATCACTCCCCTGAGTCCGATCGTGCTCGCCGCCGTGATGTCGGCATGCTCCTCGAATGCGCCGTCCGTACCATCGGCAGCGCGGACGGCAAGCCAAGCAGCGCGCGCCGACACGGAGGCCTGTCCGAAGTCGGTCCTCTACGTTTCCTCCGCCCAAAACGGCACCGTCGAAATCTACGACCCCACAAAGCTCAAAGGTGATCCCTGTGGCTCGATCACGGGATTGCAGGCGCCGCAGGGGCTATTCGTCAACTCGAAGGGTAATCTGTGGGTCGCCGACTCGGCGACGCAGCGCGTGTACGTCTTTGCGCCCGGCAGTCCCGGCGCGATCAAGACGCTCAACGACCCCGACGGCCAGCCGGCCTCCATCGCCGTCGACGAAAAATCGAACACCGTGTACGTGACCGAGTACGTGAACAATAAGGACGCGACGAACCTCGTGCAGGTCTACGAAAACGGCAGCACGATACCAACCTCGGCGCGCAGCGACCCGAGTGCCCGCAACGGTGGATTCGCCGCCGTGGACGATCGTGGAAATCTCTACGTGACCTTCATGACGCAGAGCAACACCGCTCAGGTCGACGAGTGGCTCGGCGGAAGCGGCGTGCCCAAGAATCTCGGGCTCAAACTCGTTTCCGCCGGCGCGATCGTCACGACGAAGGACGGCGCGCTCGCGGTATGCGATCCGTTTGCCTACCGGTGCGGTGAGTTCGCCCGCGGCTCGAAGCGCATGTCGCACGTCTTCGGCCACATCGGCCTAGGCGTACCCCCGGGAATGAAGCCCGATAAGCGCGATTGGCTCCATCCCGACGCCCTCGCGATCGACGGCGCCGAAGATCGCGCTTACGTCGCCGCCGAGACGCTCAGCGGCTGGAACTACCCCGGACCCGCAAACCGTCCGAACCACAAACCCTTTGTGGAAGTTCGCGTACCGGGGCTCGCCGGCGAAGGCGTTGCCCTCTATCCGGCGTCGCCCCCGGGACGGCCCTACTAAGAAACGGCATCGCGAGGAAAGCGGGGCGCCGTCGGGCAAACCGGCCTTGTGATCAAATCATTACATGTTCTCACCGCCGCAACGGCGAGCGTCTTTCTTGCGAGCTGCGCCGGCGCCGGCTCGCCTATACAGCAACCGGCCGCGCAATCGCTCAATACCCATACCTACCCCCTCGGGGCGTACGGCTCGGTGTCAGGGCCCAGGCTACTGCGCGCCGGAACACGCAGCGCGCACGGAAGTCCGTCGTACGCGGCCAAGGGCACCTCACAGCTAGCCTACGCGTGTAACCTCGGCGCCGGTGAGGTCGACGTTTTTCGTCAGCGCGGCAAGAACCAACAGCCGATCTATACGATTACCGACGGAATCCTCGGCCCCGGCGGCCTCACGACCGACCAAAAAGGCAATCTCTACGTTGCCGACGAGGGACCAATTAGTGGGAAGTGGACCGTGCAGGTCTACGCACCCGGCGCAACGTCTCCGACCAAAAGCTACACGACCGATCTTTCTGGACCGACCGATTCGGTCGTCGGCAAAGACGGATCGATCTACATCGCGAACTTCAACGGCGACAGCAATGGCTGGGTGACCGTCTATCCCAAGGGAAAGGTTTCGAAGGAGTACCGCCTCTCCGATTTTAACGGAGGCGCCCCCCTTTCGGTCGCGCTCGACGCGAAAGAGAACCTCTACGTGATGTACGATATCAACGACGGCAGCGCGGTCAACGAATACAAGCCCGGCGCGAAGACCGGTACGAATCTCAATCTCGCCTTTGGCAGCGGAGGCGGCATCCAGGTCGACTCGGCCGGCAACATTCTGGTGGCGCAGCAACTGAGTCCATCCGAAGTCCTGATCTTTCCGCCTGGGCAAACGCAGCCGTCGAAGTCCATCTCCATGCCCGGAGGCGGAGAGCCGTTCAATCTCGCGTTAAATCATAAGAGCCAGGCCCTCTTTGTCGGGGAATACTTCACCGCCAACCAGGTCGACCGCTTCGCCTACCCGTCCACGAAGTTCAAATACGTCATTGCGAACGGCTTCAACAATCCGTCCGGAGTCGCAGTCGCTCCAACGGAGTTTTAGCCGGCCATCCGACCCAAACCTAGGCGATCGTGGCGCCCTTGGTTTCCGGCGCCCACAAGACTGAAATAGCGAGACCGATTGCGGAGAGCGCGCTTGCGCCGAGTATCACAGCCGTTATGCCGAAGCGCGCGATCCCAATCGGCAGCAAGAACGTCCCGATGAACGCGCCGACGCGGCTGATTCCCGCGGAGAAGCCGGCCGCCGAGGCGCGAATCGCCGTCGGGAAGAGCTCTGCGGGATAGACGAGTTCGAGCACCGTCGCCGCGCCCATACCTAGCGCGTACCCCATGAAGCAGAGCACGACGATCGCCGTCCCGGAAAACGGAAGTATCGCGAACGCGACCGTCGCAGCCGCGAATCCCGCGATACAAACTGGCCGGCGTCCCCACCGCCCGAGCAGCGGCATCGCGATGAATGCGCCGCAGGCAAAGGCTGCCGTGATCGCTATGCTGCCCGCCGGCGATCCGCTATTGCTCAGGCCGAGGGCCGAAAGAACCGACGGCGCGTACGTGTAGATCGCAAAGAGCGGCACGACCTGCAGCAGCCACATCACCGAGACGAACGCCAGCTTTCCGCGAAACGCCGAGTGAAAGAGACGTCCGAACGAGACGCGCTCCAGTTCCCCCGCATCCCGCGCCGCCAGCCACATCGGCGATTCGGGTGCGGACGCGCGCAAGAGCAGTCCGCCGATCGCAAAGATCGCCGGGCTCGCGAGAATCCACTTCCAGCTCTCGGGGCCGGTCCGCAGCAGCGCGTAACCGGAGACGTACGCGACGGCCGCGCCCAACGACCAGATGCCCTCCATTGCGCTCAGGGCGGCGCCGCGCCAGCGTTGCGGCGTGAACTCGGCGACGATCGCCGTCGCAATCGGATAATCGGCGCCGATCGCCACGCCGAGCAGAAAACGAAGTGCGATGAGCTCCCAGGCAGCGGTCGCGAAGATCTGCGCGATTGCGATGACGACGAAGGCGGACAAATCGGCGATCATCAGGATGCGCCGCCCGTGGCGATCCGTCAGGTGCCCGAAGATCGGCGCACCAACGAGGATGCCGAAGAGCGTCGCCCCGCCGATGAGGCCGGTCGTCAGCGCGTTGAGTTGAAAATGCGGCGTCAGCGTGATCAATGCCAGGCCCACGCTGCTCAGGATATATCCGTCGCAAAAGACGCCGGCGTTGGCGTAGATGAAGATCGTGTACGGGAAGCGCTGCTTTTCTATTTCGCCGCCGGCCGGGGCACTCCGGCTAGGCCCTTTTCCAGACCAGCACATTGGAGCTGCCCCAGATCTCCGGCGGCAGCGTGCGGATCGTCAGCGTATCGCCGCTTACCTTGAACTGACGCTCGAGCGTCGTTCCGATGAGATTCGTAAAGACGCTGACCTCCACGTGATGGAAGACGCGATCGCCGCGCACCTCATAACGACCCGCGTACGCAAGAAAGTTTAGGAGCGATTCGCTGCGCTGCGCTTCAGATGCCGCGCTGCCCGACGGCGATTTCAGCTCGGGACGATGCGAGCCCGCCAAGACCGCCGCCATTCGCATATCGGCGCTGTAGATGAGATACCCGATCGGCTCGGGGCCGAAGCGCGGTTTGCGCGAGCCGCTGCCTTCGTCGATCTCGAAGCTCACGAGGCTCCACGCACCGACGACCCCCTCTCGTGCGACGACCGGTGCGGGTGCGGCGCCAAGCGTCGCGAGCAGTCCAAACGACGCGGCGAGTTCGAGCACGCCTTTGCGAGAAACGCCTCTCGAAGAATCTTCCACGCGGGCACGTTACGAGCGTCCGCGCTGCAAACCTGCAGCAGCGTGCGCTTGCCGAACCGGCCATTTGACGATACGCTCGACGGGCGGATGGGAAAGCTAGCGTTAATGAAGCAAAAGAGAGGCCGAATCTACGCCGGAGCGGCAATCGTGCTTCTCGCGATCGTCGCAGTGGGATTTTGGCAGTGGAAGAACGTCGCTCGCGCGATCGTCAACGTTGCCGCGGTCTCGATCGCGAAGGTCCACCTCTCGTTCGCTGAGATCTCGCTGAGTCCTAACCGCGCAGTCCTCGACGGTGTTGTGGTGACCTCGCTTGCGAACGAGCCGATCGCCGATATCGGCCGCCTCAGCGTTACGTACGATCTGCGCGACCTGCTTCCCGGCGGCGGGAAGCGCCTCTACGGCTTGGAGAGCATCACGGCGGAATCGCCGCACGTTACGATCGTCCGTCACCCCGACGGAACGTACAACGTTCCCAATCCCCAGGTCCCCACCGGAAATCGCGCGCAGCCCGCGCCGATGATCCTGCAGGCCCGCGTGCGCGGCGGCTCGATCGAAATTCGCAACGAGAGCCGCAATGCGCCGCCGAATCAGCGCCGGCTCTTTGCGCGCAACGTCACCGCCGACGCGAACATCTCGTCGGCGACCCGGTCGACGTATACGGCCTCGCTCGACTACGGCGAACGCCCCGGCAGACTCTACCCAGTGCGCGGGCGCGGCGACATCAACTTCGCCGGCGGCTACATCGACCAGCGCTGGACGGCCGCACAGCTGCCGATTGCCGCAGCCGTCAACTTCTTCGTCGACTCGCCGGCGCTGCACGTCGACGCCGGAATGCTGCACGGCGCCGACGTGCGCTCCTATGGGCTTCCCGATCCGGCGAATAAGCTGCAGCAGCATCTGGCCGCCAACGCAACGCTGAGTGGAGGCCGAATCACGCTGCAGGGCTTGGCCGTGCCGGTCGAAGGCCTCAGCGGCACGTTCGACGCCTACGACAACGGACTGCTCACGCCGAAGCTGACGGCCAAGCTCGCCGGAACGCCGGCGATCGTCAGCGGGGGAATCTACGACCTGCAGCAGCCGCACCTGCGACTCGTGGTAAAGGGCACGGGCGATCTCGCCAGAATGCGCGTCGCGTTCGCGCAGGCACGCAGCCTCCCGATGCGTGGGCCGCTGGCGTTCTCGCTGCTCGTTCAAGGACGCGCGGCAAAACCGCTGATCTGGATCGATCTGCGCTCGCCGTCGGTCACGTATGCGAGCGCGCCGATCGACCGGCTCGGCGGTTTCGTCGCGTTTGACGGCAGCGAAGCCGACCTCGTCGATTTCACCGGCGATTATCGTGCCGGCGCGCTTGCCGCACGCGGCCGGGTGGCGCTCGTCAAGCGCCCTAACGCGATCGAGGTGCTCGCCCGCGCGCACGCGCCCCCGGGGGCGATTCCGTATGCGAACCAGTTGCTGCCACAGCTTTCGCTGGACGCAGTCGCGCTGGCAACCGCGCAAAACCCCAAAGAGATTACACTGCGCGGCTTGCTCTGGGGCGCAAGTGCGAAGCAGCAAGTCGACGCGGCCTTCGACGTCGACGGCCGCGGCGTTGGCACGATCGGTCCGCTACACGTACGTGAAGGTCCCGGCTCGCTCTACGCACGGGTCGCGCTCGACCGCCCGCACGGCCTGATCGTCGGGCTCGCTCGCGTCAACGATTACCGCTTGCCGCAAGCGCATGCCACGCTCAGTGCGACGCTCTTCGGCGGTCAATCGAAAACCACGTACGCGCTGACCGGCGTCGCCGACGCGAGCACGCAGTGGGGCCGCGCACAGGTGCAAGCACGGCTTGCCTCGATCGCCAACGAGCTGCACGGCGGTTTCTCGGGACGCGCCGGCGGCCAAGCGAGTTTCGTCGCGAGCGTTGCGGGCACGCCCCAGAAACCGCGCCTTACGGGCAGCCTTGTCGTGGCCGGCGGACGCTATCGCGATTTCGACGTCAACGGCGCCGCGGCGGTTGCGTTTGCCGGCGATACGCTGCATTTGCGCGATGCGGCGGTTGCGCTCGGGCCGCTCTTCGTCGCCGCCTCCGGCACCGTCACGAACCTGCTTCCGGGAGGCGCCTTGATGCCGCGCTACCAGCTCGCGACCGAAGTGCACTCCTCCGACGTGAGCTCGCTCGTCGCGCAAGTGCAGCCGCGCGCGGCTCCCCTGGTTGCGGGGAGCGTCGACGCAAAGCTCGACGTGCACGGCACCGGCGCGCATCCGTCGTTCGCGGGCACGGTAAACGCGCCGGAAGGGTCGGTCAACGGCCTTGCCTTCCGTAACTTCCACGCCAGCGTCCACGGCAGCTCGAACGCGGTTTCGATTCGAGCCGGCCGTGTGGTCGTTGGCTCGACCACGCTTGCGTTGAGCGGTGCCGCAACGACACGCGGCGATGCCGGCGTCGCGGTGAGCGCCCCGCGCGCGGATCTCGCGGATTTCAACGATCTCTTCGATGCCGGCGACATGCTCGCGGGAACGGGCTCGGTCGATCTCTCCGCAAGCACGCACGGAATGCAGCTGCTCGCCAGCCGAGGCACCCTCAATCTCACCGGCGCGCGCTATCGTCAGCTCGCGCTGGGCGACGTTTCGGCCGATTGGCACAGCGCCGGCAAACGGATCGCCACCAACGTGAGCCTCGGCGGCCCGACCGGTACCCTTCACGCTTCCGGCAGCGTAATGCCCTCGGTGATGAGCGCGAACGTGACCGCGCACGCGCGCAATGTGGATCTCGCCACGTGGCTGCCGATGCTTGGATACGTCGTGCCGGTTACCGGCAGGCTCGACGCCGACGCCAGCCTCTCCGGCAGCTATCCGGATCTCTCGATGAATGTTCGCGCCGCCGTCGCCAACGGAACGGCGGGGCGTCTGCCGGTACAAAAGTTCGAGATAAGCGCGTCGGCCACACACGGCCGCGGCACGATTCGATCCGCCTCGGTCGAGCTGCCCTCGCTCTCGGCGACCGCTTCGGGAACCTTCGGTTTACGCGAGAGCGATCGGCTCGCGCTCGTCGCCAGCATCACGAGCCCCAACGTCGGCGCGTTCCTCGATGCAGCCGGCCGTAAAGCGTCCGGCATAACCGGAACGCTCGCGTCGACGCTGCACGTCGAAGGGACGCGCGCGCAGCCGCACCTCCGCGACGAGCTCGCGCTGCAGGCGTTGCAGCGAGGCAATCTTACGATTCCGCGCGTCTACGGCGTCATCGACGCCGACCGCCGCTCGGTTGCGCTGCGTAACGGCGAGATCGATTTCGTGCGCGGCCGCGCGCTGCTCGCCGCCGAAGCACCGATTCTCTTCAAACGCAGTGGCATCGCGGTCGGCGCCGGCGGGGTCTCCGCAACGGTGACCGCCGACGACATCGAGCTCTCGAACTTCGCGCAGCTCTTGCCGAAGGACACGCAGCTTGCCGGCCGCATCGACGGCAGCGTGGTCGCGAGCGGCTCGATCGACGCACCGCAGCTCCGGGGCTCGCTCGCGCTGCGCGACGGCGCATTTAGCGGGCCGATGGAAAAGTCGCCCGTGACCGGCCTCGCAGGGCAGCTCGCCTTCGCCGGCACCCACGCGACGCTCGAGTCGCACGCCACCGTCGGCGGCGGCGCGATCACCGCACAAGGAACCGCGTCGGTCGTCAATCTGCGCAATCCTGCCGCGGCCGCCTTCAATCTGCAGGCACGCGCCGATAACGCCCGCCTCGATCTGCCGAACTATTTCACCGGCAATGTCAACGGCAGCGTGTCGCTCGCGCATATGGTTGCCGACGCACCGCAGCTCAGCGGAGACGTCGCGCTTTCGAAGGCCCGCATCCCGATCGATGCCTTTCTCAGCGCAAAAGGCGGCGACAATTCCAAGGCGGCGTTGCCCGACGTTGCGTTTTCGAACCTGCGCGTCAGCGTTGGAAGCGACGTTCGCGTGCAGAGCAAGAACGTCGACATCGGCGCGACCGGCGATCTCGCGATCAATGGAACGCTCGCGGCTCCCTCACTGGACGGCACGTTTAGCTCGACCGGCGGGTTGCTGAGCTTCTATCGCTCGTTCAATCTGCAGAGCGGGAAGGTGACGTTCTCGCCCTCGAGCGGCTTGGTCCCCGACGTCGACGCCATCGCCACCACCTACGTTTCCAATCCGCCGACAGCGATAAGCTTGAAGGTCAGAGGGCCGGCAACGAACATGAACCTGACGCTGGACTCCGATCCGTCGTACAGCCGCGAGCAGATCCTCGGCCTGCTCGTCGGCGCGCAGCAGTTCGGCGCGGTGCGGGGCGTCAACTCGACGGGCGGCACCGGGTTCTCGGCGACCGGCGTCGCGTCCCAAGTCGCACTCGGCCAGCTCAACACGCTTTTTACGCGTAATCTGCTGCAGCCGCTCTCCTCGTCGGTCGCCGGCACGCTCGGCTTCACCGAAGTGCAAATTACGAGCGATATCCAAACCGGTATTGGGGTCAATGCCGTGAAGCGGCTCGGAAAGAACGTCAACGCCGTCTATTCGCAGACCTTCGGATACCCAAGAACGCAGGCCGTTACGTTCGAAGCCAATCCGAGCGTTGGCACCGGATATCGTTTGAGCTGGTACACGACGGTCGGCCCGACGCTCTTCGTACTGCAAGGTTCGCAGCCGGCCGCAACCGACGTGCTCAACCTTAATCGCATGACGCAGCTGCCGCCGCCGACCGGCACGAACGGCATCAACCTGCAGTATCTGAGGAAGTTCCCGTGACGAACGCAACGCTGCGCCGTGCGCTGACGTTGGCGCTCGCGCTCTGCCTCACCGGCGTTTCGCCAAGCGGTGCGACCGGCTACGCCGATGTCGCGCGCCTGATCGCAAGCCATCCGCTGCACGCCGTCCTGGCCGGATACGACCGTGAGATCGCCGCGCTGCGCACCACGCTGCGCGCCACCGGGCTCACGGATCCGGCGGCTCGCACGGAGCACGCCGCCGCCGCCCTGCAAAGGAGCGCCGCGGCCACGCGCGCGCGCGCGCTGCGCCTCGACGCCCTCAACACCTCTGCCGATCTGAATACCGAGCGCAACGCAATCGCAACGATCGTTAGGCTGCGGGGAACCGGTGATCTCGAATCCTCGTCGTACGGTGTCGAGCTCGATCGCGAAACCTCGGCGAGCCTCACCGCGTTCGAAGCGGCGACCGCCCAGCGCACCACGCGCGCGCTGGAAGCGCGTCGTCAACAGCTGCGCGAGAACGAGCTGGCGCTGGCGTATGCCCTCGCGCGGCGCGACGCTGCGGAGCACTTGCTGCTGCAGCTCAAGCTCACGCATCTGCACCTCGACCGCACCGATCGGGCCGCACTCGAAGCGCAGCGCGCCGCGCTCGACCGCCGCGAAGCCGACGCAATCGCCGCGCTACGCCGCTCCGATGCCGCAACGCTGGCCGCGTACGAGCGCGAGCTGCGGGCGCAAGCAGCCACTGCCAACGCGCAGATGACGTCGCAGCTACGCGGCACGGCCGCCGCCAATCGAACGATCCACGGCAGCGTCGTCCGCGCCGAATCCAGCGCCGCCGGAGCGCTGCCCAATTTTCCCGCGCAGCTCGCGCTCTTTCGCGCAGGCTATCGTTCGGGTGCACAGGCGACCGATATCGCGGGCAACCTCTCCGCCGCAAGCGACGATATCTCGAGGCGCTTTGGAGCGCTCGCACGGGCCGACCGGCAATCCCGCTCTGCCGCGCTCGCGCAGATTCGTACGCTTCAAGCGCAGCGCGACGCTCTCTACCATTCGATCGTGGCACAAATCACGCGCGCCGCAAGCCGGATTGCCGAAGAACGCCACCTCAGCGGCGTGAGTGTTGCGCCGGCACGTCGCGCCGGCAGCGTCGATCTCACCGGTGCGATACGTTCGTCGCTAGCCGGCTTCTAGCGCACACAGAAAGAGTCGCGAGCGAGCTTGAGTAAGGGTTGCGCAGTGCTGCTTAGCATACGGAAGAGGTTCATCGCCATATGAACGCTCGGCGTGTTCTCTTGCTCTTCGTCGCTCTCGCGGTTGCCCCGGCGGCCACGCCTGCACCGCAGCCGCGTGGGCCGCTGACCGATGCCCAGATCGCGTCGATCGATAGCTTCGTGACGACCGAGATGGCGCGTTCCCACGTTCCGGGTGCGGCCGTCGGCGTTTACAGCCGTGGCAACGTCCTATTGGCCAAAGGCTACGGCTTCGCGAACCTCGAGTTGAGCGTGCCGGCGAAACCCGAGACGGTTTTCCAATCAGGTTCGGTCGGCAAGCAGTTCGTGTCGGCCGCGATCATGATGCTCGTCGAAGAAGGCCGCGTCTCGCTCAATGACAGCATCACCAAGTACTTTCCCGGTGCGCCGGCAAGCTGGAAGCCGATCCGTGTCAAGAATCTTCTTTCGCACACCTCGGGCCTTGCGGAGTACGAGTCGCCCGAGAGAACGGGCCCCAAGGGGCCATTCTATCTGCGTCTGGATTACACGGAATCCCAGCTGCTGCACAAGATCGAGGCGCTGCCGATCGAGAATCCACCCGGCGCAAAGTGGAACTATCGAAACACGAGCTACGTGCTGCTCGGCTTCCTGATCCATCGGGTTACGGGTACGTTCTATGCAGATTATCTGGCGAAGCGCATCTTCAAGCCGCTAGGTATGAGCTCTACGCGGCTTATCAGCGAGGCGGACATTATACGGAACCGGGCGGCCGGGTATCAGTGGGAAGACGGCGCGCTCAAGAATCAAGACTGGGTCTCGCCGGCTTTCAACTCCACAGCCGATGGTGCGCTGTACTTCAACGTCGTCGATTTGGCAAAATGGGATGCCACTCTCTACACGACGCAACTGCTCAAAGAGTCGAGCTTGGATGCAATCTGGACGGTCTATAAACTCAACGACGGAAAGCCGAACGACGGCGACTACGGGTTTGGCTGGGAGATCACGACTCAGAACGGCCATCGCCTCATCGAACACGGTGGCGCATGGCAGGGCTTTACTTCTCAGATCTCGCGCTACCCCAACGACTCGCTGACGGTCGTCGTGCTCGCCAACTCCGACTCGGCGCGTACCGACTACATGGCGCACGTGGTTGCCGGCCTCGCCGACGCGTCGCTGCTTCCGCAAAAGCTGACGGCGATCGCCGACTCAGCGCCCCGTATCGCCGCGTCGCTGGAATCGCTGCTCGATCGCATCGCCGGCGGCGCGAATATTCGTCCCATCGTCTCGCCGCAGTTTGCTCGCGTGGTCACGCCCGACGCCACCGCTAGGGTTCGGCGCCGGATTGCGCCGCTATGGCCTGGCGGAGCGCTCACGCTGGTCGCGCGCATGCCGTCGTCTGACGACCCGTCGTTGGCGGTCTCGCGATTTCGCCTTGCGAAAGGCCCGAGCTCGATGCTGATTTGGTACGGCCTGGACGCTCACGGAAAGGTGGATACGCTCCTCTTCGAGCCGGATCAAGAGTACCGCTCACAGTGAGCTCCGAGCCAGGATGAGCGGACTTGACGCAATTCTTGCGCGGCTAGATCTCGAGCGACGTACGCTTGCGCCGGAGGGCTGCATGCTCGAAGCGCTCCCTTACGTTTCACGCGTTCGCTGCGGCGAGTCCGAGCGTCACATGATTTCATTCTCTTCCTTAACGGATGAGAACGCGGATCTTATTATCGCCAAAGAAGCTGCTCACTACCGGAGTTTGGCGACCCAAGTTGAATGGAAGGTCTACCGACACGATCGCCCTCCGGATCTCTTGCAACGCGTCGAGCGATACGGCTTTACGCCCGGTCCGCGGGAAACCGTACTCGTGCTGGATTTGAATGACAGGCCGAGCTGGATCGACGAGCGGCCCTCTCACCTCGTTAGCCGCATCGAAAACAAAGACGACCTGGAACTATACTGCCAATCGGCAAAGGAGATTTTCGGAACAGACCACGGGCCTACCGCCCGGGAGCTGCTCGCGGGCATAGAGAGCGGTTCGTTACACCACCGCGGCTATATCGCGATCGAAGGGAACGCCGCGGTAAGTACCGGCCGGCTGTATATCGATCCCCAAAGCGCTTTCGGAGGCCTGTACGGGGGAGGGACGTTGGATCGGTATCGTCACCGCGGCTTCTACCGCGCGACGGTCGCGGCGCGCGCACGGGATGCCATCAGCCTCGGAGCGCGTTACTTGATCGTCGACGCTCTTCCCACGAGTCAGCCAATCCTCGAGCGGCTTGGCTTTGTTCGTTTAACCGACACATGGCCGTGCACGCTTGAGCCGCATCGAGGTATCTAGAAATTGAACCGAATGGCCTACGCTCCGGGCTCGCACTCAGAAACGGCGGGCGGAATCATAGGGCTGGTCGGACAAAGATAGGTCATGGGCACTGTCAGATCACGTTTTTTTACGGCCTGCGCCGCGATCGTCCTCATAGCTGCGACGCCGCCCGACAGCGCCGTGATCCTCGGTTCGCGACCGAACGACGCCAACGCTTACCAAATCGCAGTTGGTTCGGATGGCAGCGCTTCGATCACCAGCGCATCTGGATTCCGGGCGTTTACGCTTCCCGAAGCGGTCGTCAAGCATCTCTTTGCTGCCCTCGCGGCATCGGGCAAAGACTCGATGAGCGGCGCGTGCGCAAAGAAGGCACCTTTTGATGCGACGATTCGCGTACGCTGGAACGGGTGGGTCTCGGGCGACGTTACGTGCCCGCCGAGCGAACCGGACCCCGTGGCCGCGGTGGCGCTGAACAACGCCGTTATGCGGATCATCGTGCTCGCGGGGCCGCCGGCCGCGACTCCACGCAGCCAGTTACCGCCCGAAGACCAACCGCCGAACTGAATCTGGAAAGGGACTCGGCAAACACGGTGGTTGGATCGTGGGAGACCGCAGCGCGCAAAGCCGGCGTTACATTTACGGAAACCGGCGTTGCAACGTTTTTCAACGCCGGGCACATGTGCCCGACGTTCTGGGCAACGTATACCGTGCGTAACGATAAGGTTATCTCGACCGAGCTTTCCGGTCACCGTCGTCGGATAATGACGCTCGGATCGGACGGCCTGCTGCGCGACGCGACGTCTGTGTACCGCCGCGTCAACTCAGTTACGTTTTCGACGCACGGATACTTGCGCTGCTGACCCGTCGCCCCGGTAAAAAAAGATCCCGGCTCGCGTTGGCCGGGATCTTTTGCCCGTGGAGGTGAGGAGGAACTACTGTAGTGAGTTAGAAGTTCGTTCGCAAACCTTTACCACTTTATCCAGGATCATGTCGGCGGTAGCGGTCCACACGAACGGTTTGGGGTTCTTGTTACGTTGTCGGACGTAGGCGGGGATTTCCCGCTCGAGTTGCGCCACACCGGTGAAGCTGCCATTGCGAATCCGACGCTGCGTGATCTCCGCAAAGAAGCGCTCGACGAGGTTGAGCCAGCTGGCGCTGGTGGGAGTGAAATGAAGATGAAACCGCGGATGCT
>DASXFZ010000001.1 GCA_036489315.1 Candidatus Cybelea sp. | reverse complement strand
AGCATCCGCGGTTTCATCTTCATTTCACTCCCACCAGCGCCAGCTGGCTCAACCTCGTCGAGCGCTTCTTTGCGGAGATCACGCAGCGTCGGATTCGCAATGGCAGCTTCACCGGTGTGGCGCAACTCGAGCGGGAAATCCGCGCCTACGTCCGACAACGTAACAAGAACCCCAAACCGTTCGTGTGGACCGCTACCGCCGACATGATCCTGGATAAAGTGGTAAAGGTTTGCGAACGAACTTCTAACTCACTACACTAGCAGCATAGCGAAAATAGGCAGAAACGGCGTTGCTATATGGGTTTCTCCTGGCGGCGTTTCCGCTAGCGTCCGCCAAAGCACGCCCGGACTCGCCGGGTCGTGAAGCGGCGCGAGAAGTCCGGCGATCGCGGAGCTGTACGACTCGCGTGATGTCGCCGCGAGTATAGCCGGCTCGGCGTTCATGAATGCCGCATCCCAGTCGACGGCGCCACTAGCAATCTGCGGGTCGAAGAACTTCACGTCTCCCCACAGTTTCATCGCGCCAAGCAGCTGGACTTCCGCCGGAGTCGGCGCGCCGCGCAAATTTGTCGACGGCGCGGGGGTCAATGCGATTAGCAAGATCCACAGTGCCAAGAGTAGGACGGGCCGTCTCATGCGGCTGGCACTTCTGGCGGCGCGCGCGCTTCTACTGCGTGACCGCCCTATCTCACGCGCCAGTCTGCGCTGAAGACATTCCCACTGCTCGCCCCGGCACGGCATATCGTCGCGGCCGGTATCCGACACGCGCCAGCCATTTGCGATTGCAAGGCAATTTTAGCAGGATCTTGCCGGAGAATCATAAGTTAGGTTCAGAGCGCTTTAGTGGCGAAGATACTCTTTAGTGAATTTCAGCCGCCTCAATAGGATCTTGACCGCGCTAATCCTTACCGCGCTAGTCCTTACCGCGTGCTCTCATAATACCTTTCAACGCGCGATAACGGATCACTACGCCGATCAGTTTCACCGCTGCATTCCTCTCGGTTGGAATGCGTCTCCCATTGATGGTTCCTTCGTGCCGGACTATAGTGTTGAGTTCTCCCCGCGCGATGTATGGTTAGCGCCGCTGTGGGTTGGCTCAGTTCCAGCGAGGATACGAACGCGTCCTCAAGCCTTGTTGGCGTACCAAATGCTAAACGTGCTCGTTCAGGCCGGAATGGCAAAAAGCGAGTCCACACAAAACGGGACACGGTATTATCTCACCGAACGCGCGTTTCCGTATTATTTCGGAGGAAACGACTTCGGAAATAATCCGCTGCATTTGTCTTACCTTTGCTATTCAAAGATCATTCCAGACCGTATCATTTGGACAGCGCCAGTGCGCGGTCACTTAGGCGCTAATATGCGAACGCGTGTGGCCTTCTCTTGGCATGAAAGCGCGGCAGCCACGTGGGCGAGCGACCCCCTGACTCAATCCCACAGCGTGATCCTGGCACCCACGCGGAGTCCGGCCGCCGTCACCGTCTCGTACGTACAAAAATCCTGGGAAGTCACCGCCGCCGCTACAAAGCGAGCGATATTTTGATGTCCGACTGGGTATGGCCGCCTTACGGGTCGGACCGACCGAACCTCGCCCCGCCCCCAACGCCTCCTCCTCCGCGGATTGATCCCAAGGTTGATGCATTAGCGCGAGAGTGGCTCGTTCGCCTTCAAAGTGGTCGCATCGATCGCTCGCAATTATCAGGATTTGCCGGCGCAAAACTTACACCACAACTCGAAAGCCGAACCGCTAACGCGTTAACGCGGCTCGGTACTTTAAAATCACAGACGTACGTCGGATCCAGTTCGTCGAGGCAGGATACGAACTACGAGTTTATCGCCACCTTCCCAAAAACGTCGCTAATATGGGTCCTTCAGGTCGACCGGCGCAGAAAAATCGATGGTTTCTTCTTTACGCCGCTAGCGCAAAAGATGCACCTGCAGGAACAGGCGCTTCTCGCGGCACTCGCTTCGGAGTTACAACGCGATTCTAGGAGCGGGCTTTTCAGCGGGGCGGTCCTCATCGCCAAGGAAGGACAGACTATTTTTGAGAGTGCCTACGGGTTCGCAGATCGCGCACGCGGGGTACTGAATGCGACCCGTTTCCGCATGGGGTCGATTAATAAAATGTTTACCGCAGTCGCAATCCTGCAACTTATTCAAAGCGGCAAGATCCGGCTCAACGACCCGGTCGGAAAATACCTGACCGATTACCCAAACAAAGAGATCTCCCTGCTCACCGTTCAGGAACTGCTAACTCACACCGGAGGCACGGGTGATATCTTTGGCCCGGAGTTCGATGCACGCCGGCTCGACCTGAAAACGATTGACGACTACGTGAGTCTGTACGGAACTCGCGGACCGAAGTTTCGTCCTGGAAGCCACTTCGACTACAGCAATTACGGCTACATATTACTAGGGGACATCATAGAAAAGGCAAGCGGGGAAAGTTACTACGATTACGTCCGCCAACGTATCTTCGAACCGGCGGGGATGATTTCGACCGGATCGGAACCAGAGAGTGTAGTGGTTCCCGATCGGAGCGTAGGGTATACGAAAGTCGGTCATCTTTGGAAGTTGAACACCGACACACTCCCTTATCGCGGCACCTCAGCGGGCGGCGGCTACACAACCGTGGCCGATTTGCTAAGCTTCACGAAGGCCCTGCAGTCGAATTTGCTGCTAAACAAGAAATATACACGCATGCTCACCAAAGGCGTCGTCGCGATCTCAATCTTGCCTGATAACCTTCGCCGGTACGCATATGGATTCGCGGATGAACAGATAAACGGCCAGAGGTGCTTTGGTCATAACGGCGGAGCACCTGGAATGAACGGTAGTCTAAACGTCTGTCCGAGCTCGGGATACGTAGTTGCTGTTCTAGCGAATGTCGACCCTCCAGCTGCAGATTCTGTCGCAGCGTTTGTCCTTGACCGACTGCCACTGAAGTAGGCCACTGCGTGAGCCCAAGATCGCGCCGACTAACGACACGGTCGTAGGACCTGGGTCAGCGAACGAGACACATCGTCGAGCAGGTTCGCTGCGGCCCGTCGTTGCTCGTCCTGATATGAGGAGAGACCTTCGCCGTGACGTTCCCGGATTGCCCGAGCAGTTCGCTAGCGAGCTTGAGTGCGGGTCACCATCTCGACTCGGACGATCCGCAATCGTTCGGCTCGCGGCGTCGGCAGAGCGTGTTTGCCGTGCCGGCACAGAGCGCGCAATAAAAGCGATCAGGCTTGTAAGACCAGCTCGGAACTCCCCGCGCTAAGGAAGATTGTAAAATGATGTGCGGCGGTAGCGCTCTCGCGGTAGAGGTGTAGTTCGGAAACCGCAACGCCCGACGCCGAGACGACCACCGTGACGTGGCCGACGGCGCAGACGCGCGGGGTGCAGAACGCGCCCACCCACCCCGGCGGAACCCGCACGCGTACGACGACCTGCGCGCCGGGCTGCGAGTGAATGGTGATTCGGTACGCGCGGGCGCCCGGCCCCGCGCTGAGCGCGGCTGCGGCGGCAAGCGGGACTATCATCGCTCCCCGACAAGTTCGCGAACGGTGGCGGCGACGAGCTCGTCCTGGCCTTCGCCGATGACCGTTTTGCGAAGCCTCCCGTGCCGGTCGAAAATGAGTTGCGTCGGCCAATACTCGACGCCGTACGCGCGCCACAAGTCGAAAGAATTGTCAACTGCAACGGGCCAGGTGATGCCTTGGGCCGCTAAGTTTTGCACGACGTTTACGCGCACGCGCTCGTACGGCGTCTCCGGGCTGTGAATGCCGACGATGGCAAGGTCCCTTGACGGAAGGGCCGTTCGTAAGCGACGCAGCTCGGGGACGACGTGCTTGCAATTGATACATTCGAAAGTGAATACATCGACGAGCACGACCTTGCCCGCAAGGTCGGCCGGGCGCACCGCTGCGCCGATCCAATCCGAAGCGTGCTGCAAAGGGGTAAACAGGCTGGTGGCGGCAATCGCCGCCGCAAGAATTAGCTGCATGCTCTTAGTACGCCGGCGAGGCGGCTGCGGATGAGTCGTTGTCGATGCGCGCGACGGTCGCCCGCATAATGTACTGATCGGACACAGAATAATAAAGGTAGATTACACCGTCGGCTTCAATGGCGGAAGCGGCAAACGCAATGTCCGAATCGTCGTTGTTGCGCTTGATATGCGGAAGGACCAGGGGCTGTTCGGAGCGTGCCACGACGCGGGTGTAGTCTGCGTCAAAAACGATCCAGCCGACTCGCCATTGCGCACTCTGCGTTGCGCCGTTGTAAAACATCACGGGGGAGCTCGTGTTCGAATCGGCAATTGGTCCCGTGCTGAGGTGCCACGAATCCCAACCTTCGGCGCGCGGCCCGAAGAGCGGCGGCAAGACCTCCCACGGGCCGGCCGGGCTTGCCGATCGCGCAATTCCGATCGTCGACCTGTCGTCGTGCGCGTACTCAAAGAAGAGGCGCCACGTGCCGTCGGGTGCCCGCACGATGGTCGCCTCTTTCGGATTCGCCGCAGCCTCCCTGGACGGAAGCGCGATCCCTTGCTTGCAGAGTTCGTGAAGTTCGAAACCTGAAGCCAGGAGCAGCTCACCGCGTTTCATATGCTCGTTCCAACCGCTGTAATACACGTAATACGTGCCGTCGTCGAAGGCCACCGTCGGATCCTCGCAGCCGCCGCTGTCGTAAGAGCCGGGAATATCCGGGCCCGGTGCGACGACGGGCTTGTCGTCGAGGGTGAAACGCAGGCCGTCGGCGGATTCGCCGTAGTGAATGCGCGCGATCTTTTCGGACGGGTTGTCGGAATGGTTCACGATGCGAACCAACAGCGAGTAGCGATCGCGTTCCCGCCACACGCAGGGGCTCAACTTGTACATTCCGGCGAGCTCCGGGGAGCTGGTAAATGTTACCTCATCGAGGTGCACTAAGTGAAAATCAAGCATGTGAGTCTGAAGTTTAGAGGATAGAAACAGGTTGCCCGGCGTTGGTGCGCTCCTGGCAACCTGCCGTATCCCTCACCTACTTCAACTGCGCCGCGCCAAAATTTACGTGGAAACGGGCACACCAAACCGAGATCGAGTGATAGTCGCCCAGGTTCGCGTCGGTGGGGATGTCGTAATTTTGATTGCCGACGTTCCCCTTGAGAGAGCCCAAGTCTAGGTACTTTCCGCCGGTCACGTCCCCGTTCGACGCGACTTTCTTGGCTGAGGTTAGGTAGATGTGAACGTCCGGGCCGTTCGAAGTGTGGAAATCAGAGAGGCGCAGGACGTGCTGGCCGTTGTCGAGCTTGTAGATCGTTACGGTTCCGGCGGTATCGTGTGCTCCCGATACCAGGCTGCCCGACTCGAGCGCGGCGGGCGCCGCCGACGCCAACGCCGGGGCAAGAGCGACGAGGAGACCGGCGAGGGCCGAAAAGCGAGAAAGCTTCATTGTGACTTGTAACCTTTCGTTAAGTTAGTGCGGTTGTCGGGGTTCGTTCGGTCGCCCGACGTACTAGTGTCCTTGCATGGCCGGAATCGTTACAGACGCCGATGCGGTTGGAAAGGGCTCGTCAACGCTCTTGTTCACAAACAGCAGTTCTGGCCTGAAGGCGAGCCAAAGGGCGAATACAGCGGCGACAACGACTGCGACGGCGAGGGGGCGCTTGCGGAACCAGCTGAACATGACTTTCTCCTAGAAAAGATGAACTAGTATTACGCCGCTACGTCTCTTGACGGCGGCAAACGTTACATCATGACGGTTCAGCGCGAAAACAATAATGAAGAGAGTCTCTTGGCGCGCTTGCGGGAAGGCGACGAGAGCGCATTCACCGCGCTCGTCGATCGGTATCACGGAGCGATGCTCCGAGTCGCGCGCGGATTCGTGCACGATCACGCAACGGCCGAAGAGGTGGTTCAAGATGCGTGGATGGGCGTGCTCAGGGGACTAGGCTCGTTTGAAGGACGGAGTTCGCTCCATAGCTGGATTTTCGCAATCGTGGTCAACCGGGCAAAGACCAAGGCCGTGCGCGAGGCGCGCTCGACGCCGTTCTCGGCGTTGGCAGCCGAGGAAGCCTCGGGCAGCCAGCCGGCCGTGGATCCAGGGCGCTTTCGGGGCCACGACGTGGAATGGCCGGGGCATTGGGCGGAACCGCCGCGACCCTGGTCTGAAAATCCCGAAGCGCGGCTGCTTCAGGGCGAGACGATGGCGCACATCGAGCGCGTGCTCGAGGCACTTCCGCCGGCGCAACGGTCCGTCATCACGCTGCGCGACTTTGCCGGCTACGACGCCCCGGCCATCTGTAACGCTTTAGGCATATCCGAGACAAACATGCGAGTGCTTCTACATCGGGCTCGATCGAAGGTCCGTGGCCAACTCGAGCGATACCTCGCCGAATCACCAGAAAGCTCGGAGATCTGATTGATGGATTGCATCGAACTGGTCGAACTCGTTACCGACTATCTCGAGGGTACGCTTCCACATGCGGACCACAACCGCTTTGAGGCGCACCTGCGCGAGTGCCCGTACTGTTACGAGTATCTCCGGCAGATGCGGGCAACGCTCTTTGCGCTGGGCAGGATCCCCGCCGAATCGGTCTCCCCAACCGTGCAGGAGCGATTGCTGTTAGCCTTTCGCAGCTGGAGGCGTGATTGACTCGGCGCGAACGAGCGATTCAATGTGATCGATGATCGCATCCAGCGCTGCGCGAAGCGGCTCGGGATCGCGACGCAATTGCGTCAAAACGAGCCCCCCCTGGAGCGCAGCAAGAGTCGCCAGCGCCAACTGGCGGGGATCGGCCTTTTTGGACAATTCCCCCCGGTCGCGCATCGCTTGTAACCCCGAAAGAATACCGTCTTCCCAACGAGCAAAGCCGAGGGCGATGTCGCCGCGCGCTTCCTCCGAACGTTCCGAGAGTTCCGAGGAAAGCGTACCGAGGGGACATCCGCCTTTGCATCCCCCAGACAACTGCGACCCTACGATGTGGTCGCGCCAGGCGCGTAACCTCGGAATGCTGTCGAGACGCCCCAAATATTCCCGCTGGGCACCGAGAACGTTCTCGGTCTGACGATCGATCACGGCGCGCACAAGCGCCATCTTGTCCTTGAAGTAGTGATACAGCTGGGACGTACTGACGCCCGCAGCGTCGCAAACGTTCTCCGTGGTCGTTTGCGCGACGCCCCGTTTAAAGATTAATGCGGCAGCGGCGGCGACAATGCGGTCGCGCGTCGCCGAGCCCTTCCGCGTAAATGTGCGCGGCACCGGCACTGCGTTCACCATGGCCATGCGTCAGTATACCACATATTTTGGAGTGGACATTCCATTTTTCAGACGCTAGAGTGGAGCAAACACTACATTTTCTCCCTTCCAGAGGTCAAATCGTAAGAATGAATGGTAACAGCAAGCAAGACCTTGCCGGCAAGTCGGCGCTGCTCACGGGCGGCACGAGCGGAATCGGTAAGGCAACTGCCTTCGCCCTGGCCGCCCGAGGCGCGCACGTGATTGTCTCCGGGCGGGATGCGGGACGCGGCTCCTCAGTCGTCGACAATATCCGGCGATCCGGCGGCGCGGCCGACTTCGTGCCGGAGAATCTCAGCGATGCGGCGACGGCCCGCGATCTTGTAAGCCGGGCGGTAAAGACTGCGCCCCAAATTGATATCCTGGTCAATAATGCTGCAATCTTTCCTTTCGGACCGACCGCCGAAGTTTCGGAAGAGACGTTCGACGAAGTCTATAACGTCAACGTCAAAGTTCCGTTTATGCTCGTCGCCGAGCTCGCGCCCTCAATGGCCGCGCGCGGTGCTGGAGCGATCGTGAACGTTAGCAGCATGGTTGCAACGTTCGGGATGAACGGCATGGCGCTGTACGGATCGAGCAAAGCAGCAATCGAGCTTCTCACCAAGGCCTGGGCGGCAGAATTTGGCCCACGCGGGGTACGTGTGAACGCCGTCAGCCCCGGACCGACCCGAACGGAAGGGAGCGCAGCGATGGGTGAGGGCCTGAAACAAATCGCGTCGATGGCGCCCGCAAATCGCGCGGCATCACCGGACGAAATCGCCGCGGCCATCGTGTATTTAGCCTCCGACGAGGCCAGCTTCGTTTACGGCGTCGTGCTCGCGGTCGACGGCGGCCGGAACGCCACGTAGGCTTCCTGTTGCACAACGGCGAGGCGTTTCCCAAGATAGAAATCCCTGCCGTCGGCGGCGTCGACGCGTTTTTAAATTTGGTCAGTCAATGCGCTCGAGGCGTCAGCACGGTTCGGGCGGCTGCCGGCCTTATCAGGATGCGAACATGTTGAAAACTGCATGTACTGCTATTGCCGGTAAGAGGCTGGAGCTTTTCCAGCGGAGGTAGCCGGCCAGGACGCCCGGCACGAACGCTCCGAAGACAATGAACGCGACGTGAGCTGGCGACGCGCCCAGTCTCACCGTCGCGACGTGTACTGCGGCGAAAATCGCAGCGCAGGCAAATACAGAAAACGGCAGGGCGACCGAACCTATCAGCGCGCTTCGCGGATCGCGCGCCTGAAAAATGGTCTGCAAAAGCCCACGAAAGATTATCTCCTCTTGAATCGGCGCCCCGAGCCAGAAGTAGGCAATGATTTGCCACCTATGCATATCTCCTAGATCAGGCGAGTTACCGATCGGCAGTATCAGACTCAAACCGCGCAAGCCTGCCGCAAACAACAACCCCAGCATGAGCGCAAGAGTCACGGATCGCACCGCCGGCGCCTTGAACCCAAACTCAACCGGATTCAGGGTGCTGTATTGCGCCAGTGCCGCTATCAGCGTTAACGCGATTGCCGCACTGATGCATATGATCAGAGGGACCACGACTGGCTCCCCTCTGCTCGCAGCCGGCGAGCCAAAAGCTCCCGATTTGATCGCGAAAGCAGCGAGCACGAACGTCGGCACGTACACAACCACGAGGCCTCCGAGTGCCAATGCCAAAGCTACCGCAAATCGCTTCATGTTGCTCTCGTGCACCGCTCTTGGCGGGCCCGATTGGCTCGCTCTTCTTTCACCATGCTGGCCTTGTATCCGCCGTTCTACGGACCGGGCCGGTATCTCGGTTGACTCCTTCGAGCATTCACTCTGGGTCTTCGTCTCGGTTGGCAAATGGCGAACGATCCGCGTTTCATAAACGAACGTTAACCAAAGCGCCTTAGAATGGCCTCCATCCGAAAGGAGTACCGAAGTGGCGCATAGGTCGGTCCAAGACTACATAGACGAGCTGCCTACGTGGTCCGATGGCACGCAGCTTTCGTCCATCCCGATGACCGGCATGCAGCGGCTCATCTGGTACCTTGCGGCGGCAGGAAAGTTCTTCGAAGGTTTCGTCGTCTTCATGACCGGCGTTGCGCTGCCGCTCATCTCGCGCGAGTTTGGGATCGCGCCCGCACAAAACGGCATCGTGAGCGCTGCAAGCCTCTTCGGAATTCTGGTGGGCGCCGTAGCGCTGGGTGGCCTATCGGATTACTTCGGACGGAAGCGCATGTTCGTGGTCGAGATGATCATCTTCGTCCTCTTCCTAGCGCTGCTGATGCTGTCGACCGGCTTCTTGTCGCTGGTCATCTGCCTCTTCGGGCTCGGACTCGCGCTCGGATGCGATTACCCGACTGCGCACATGATCATCTCGGAAAACACGCCCAGCGCTAAACGCGGCAGCTTGGTCTTGGGCGCATTTGCGTTTCAAGCGGTCGGCGCGCTTGCCGGAACGGGCGTGGGCTACATGGTTCTATCGTTCAATCCCACGCTGGACGCCTGGCGCTGGATGTTTGCTACGGCAGTGATTCCGGCGATCATCGTTACGATCGGCCGCTTTTTTATCACGGAGAGCGCGAACTGGCTTTTCGCTCGGGGCAAAACGGTACAGGCCGAGCGCGCGATGGCGGCGCTTCTCGTGCGGATGCCCCAATACCCGAACCAAATTACGCTTGGGAAACTCGACCTAGGTGAGCCCGCTCCTAGCCGGCGACCATCTTTCGCCGCGCTTTTTAATAACGCACACAATCTGCGCGCGACGATCCTCGCTTCCGTTCCATGGTTTCTGCAGGACCTCGGAACCTACGGGATCGGTATCTTCACGCCGACGATCCTCGCGACCGCCTTCGGAAGCCCGGCCGATCACGTTCGCAGTACCAGCGATCTCATCACGAACGACGTCCTGGCGGCAAAGGGATCGGCGCTGATTACCTCGCTGCTGATCGTCGGCATTTTTTTTGCCGTGCTCCTCGCCGACAAGGTTGGCAGGATCAAGCTGCAGATATTCGGCTTCATCGGCTGCGCGGTCGGTCTCTTCCTCGCGTCATTCTCGGTTGACCTCGCCGGTCAATCGAAGATACTGATGATCTTTGCCGGCTTCATGCTCTTCGACTTCATGACGAATCTCGGCCCAAACGCGCAGACGTACCTCCTCGCGGGCGAGGTCTTCCCAACCGAAATTCGCGGCATGGGTGCGGGCTTTGCGGCGGCCTTCGCCAAGGTCGGCGCGGTGCTTACGGCCTTCCTCTTCCCGATCATGCTCGTCGCGATTGGGACGAGGTATCTCCTCTATCTGCTGATCGTCACGTCGCTCTTGGGTGCCGTGGTGACGTGGCTCTTCCGCATCGAGACGACCGGCGTGAAGCTCGATCGAATCGGAATCGGCGACGCTCCGGGCGAGGGCGTGACCGTCGTGCAGTTCGTCGAGCCGGCGGAGGAGGTCTTGTGACGCGTCTGCGTTTCGCTTTGCTGCTCTCGCTCGCGGCGGCCGTGCTGCTGCCTGCACCGCCGGCGCGCGCCGCGGCTTTCACGCTCGTCGAGTCCGGTTCGACGCTCTTCTATCCGCTTTTCAAAATCTGGATCGCTCAATATGCCAAAACGAATCCGAACGTCCGCATTACCGCAAGCGGAACCGGCTCTGAAGCGGGCATCAAAGAAGCAATCGCCGGAACGGTGCAGGTCGGCGCCTCGGATGCCTTCATGTCGGACGAGCAGTTGCGAGGCAATCCTCACATGCTCAACATTCCGCTCGCGATCGCTGCCGAGACCGTCAACTATAACCTCCCCGGCTTGAACAGAGCGAACTTGCGACTCGACGGACCGACGATTGCCGGAATCTACGCAGGCACGATCCGTTTTTGGGATGGCAAGTCGATTACAGACCTAAACCCGGGGTTGAAGCTCCCGCACCGCGCGATCGTCCCGATTCATCGCAGCGACGGCTCCGGCTCGACCTTCCTCTTCACGCAGTACTTGACATTTTCGACGCCCTCATGGGAGACCGGGCCGGGCTACGGCACGACGATTGCGTGGCCCGCCGTTCCTGGAACGATCACCGCGAACGGGAATCCCGGCATGGTGGGAGCGACAAAGAAAACTCCCTACTCGATCGCCTACATTGGTACGAGCCTTCACGATCAAGTAGCAAAGGCGGCGATTGGAACGGCACGGATCGGCAATCAAGCCGGTAGGTTTCTGCTTCCCACCCCTCAGACGGTAGGCGCGGGCGCGTCGACGCTCGATCCGCGGACGCCGTCCGACGAGCGATTGAGCTTAGTCTATGCGCCCGGCGCGGACTCGTACCCCTTGATCGGTTACGAGTACGTGATCGTCTCGACGCGGCAGCCGAATCCGTCGACTGCCGCCGCGATCCGCGAGTTTCTGTCGTGGGCGATCGATTCGTGCAACGGCAGCTCCTTCAAGAACTTAACCTCAGTCCGATTCATCGCGTTGCCCGAATACATTCGTGCGCTGAGCATCGTACAGATCGAGAAGATTCAATAGCGCTTTGCTCAGAGCTGCTTTTGAGCTGAAGCATGTCCCGCGAGCACATCGCTTTTCAGTTGGCCCTCATTGCCCCGCGCGCATAACGGGCATATTACCAACGGCTCCCGGGCGCTCCCGCTAGAATCGCGGTTCGGCGCGCCAGGGTCCCGGCAGGCTCGCCGAGCGTACGCCGGAAAGTGACGAAGCGTCATGCCGCGCGCGAATCCGTCTCGCTCGATCGAGGTAGCCGCCAAGCATCTGTTTCGCCACCTCGACGAGTCGGGCGAGCTGCGTCGCAATCCGATTGTCGCGCACTATTTCGAGCGGTGGACCGACGTCGATGCCATGGTAGCGATACGCCGGGCCGTCCGGCAGGCTGCCGAGCAGTGCGAGCGCGACGACCGCGACGCCGGGCGGCATCGCCACGCGCAGCGCAACACTCGTCTCCTCGAAGCGATGTGCACGCGGGACGGACCCTATCGCGTCGCCGCAAATGCGCTCGGCCTTTCGGTTCAACAGTATTACCGCGCGAAACAGCAGCTGTGCCTGCGCATCGCTCGCATCATGTCGCAAAGCTCCGGGCGTATGGGTCACGCTTTCACGGATCTTGCGTCCGTGCGGCTCGAGCTCGCGGAGCGGCGCGCCGGGCTTGGAGAGTTTTCCGGAGCCAAACGGATCTGCGACGACATCGCAGCGCACGCGCCTGCGGCTTTGATGCGAATTCGAGCGCTATGCCTCATCGCGTCGGTGGAACGGGAGCGCGGCGATCTCGCGCGCTCGCGGTCGCAGCTCACCCAGGCGCGAGCGGTGCTGCAGGCATCGCGCGAGGAAGTGGCGGCCGGCGATGCGCTCGTCGGCGAATGCCAAATCGAGATCTGGACGGCTCGGCTCGACTTCGACGAGCCTGGATCCGGCAAAAGCTTGCCCATCTTAGAAGAAGCGATCCGCCGTGCCTCGATCGACCAATCGATCTGTGATGCGGCATCGCAAGCCGTCGTGGCCGACCTTTTCGCGGAGGGCGCAGAGCAGCATGAGGCGATTGGCGATTTCGAGCGCGCCAAAACGCTCGCGGCGCTCGCCGCCGAACGCGCGCGCTCGCTGGCGGACACTTCTCCGCAGAAAAGCTTTGTCGCGCGCACGCTATCGCGGCTGCAGTGGGTTGCGCCGGGGGTGCAAGAGCGCCCGAAAGTGGCGAGGCGCCTCGACAACTTTCATTCGGCCTTGGAGCTCGCGCGCCGAAGCGGCTCGATCGAGAACGAGGTCCGCTCGCTGCTGAATCTCATGTCCGTTCACGTCGTTTTGGGCGACGCCAAGACGGCGATGCTGCATTCGCAGAGCGCACTGCGGTTGGCCGCGGATTTTGGCGGCCGGCACCTCGCCGCGATGACCCGGCTGGAAATGACCGACGCGCTCATCGGCAGTTCGCACTGGCGTCTCGCCGGGGCGATGCTGCCGGCGCTGGGCGACGCCTTCGCGAAAGGCAGCTACAACTGGCTGTTCTGCAAAGCTTTCGAGGCGATCTATCTGGCAAAGATCGGGCAGCCCGAGCGAAGCATCGCCGTAGCGACGGCATCCGAACGGCTGGCGCGCGCCGCGGGGTACACGCGGATCTGCGGCGGCCTGCAGCGCGTGATCGCTTCCAGCGCCAATACGATCGGTCGCAAAATGCTCGCGCAGGAACAAATTCGAGCGTCGATCGATACCGTGCACCGCAGCGGAAGCCTCCTCTCGCTGGGGCACGCCTACCAAGTCGCCGCCGCCATCACCGGCGAACGGCGTTTCGCACGCCTTGCCCGCGAGATCGGGATCGAGCTCGCGGTGTAGGGGGTCCGTTTTCTCACTGCGCACGCCGTATTCTCGCGGCTGTCTTGACACCGAGCGGATGAGGCGACTACGCTTTTCGCTCGTATGAAGAATTCAAACTCGTTCGCGCGCGGCGCCGGCGCGCTCGCGGTAGCCGCGTTGCTCAGCGGCTGCGCCGGGAATTCGCTGCAATCCCTGCCTCCTTCGTCGAGCGCGGCGCGTTCGCTCGCCGCCGGCGCCTCGTGGATGGACCCCAACGCCAAGAAAGGCGCTCTTCTCTACGCCTCCGATTCGGCCGCGAACGTCGTTAAGGTATTCTCCTATCCGCGCGGCAAGCTCGTCGGGACGCTGACGGGGTTTGCGACGCCTCAAGGAATGTGCGTCGATAAGGCGGGCCACGTCTTCATCACGAATTCGGATGCAGCGCAAATCCTGGAATACGCGCACGGCGGTACGGCTCCGATCGCGACGCTCAACGACTCCGGTGAACATCCGATCGGATGTGCGGTCAGCCGGGTGAATGGAGACCTGGCGGCGACGAACATTTTTGACGACTCGTACACCAACGGCAGCCTTTCGGTCTTCCGGCGAGCTCACGGCACGCCGAAGAAGTACACCGACCCGCAAATGATCGCCGACTACTTCTGCGGCTACGACGCCGCCGGCAACCTGTTCGTCGACGGCACAAAGCCCACGAGCTTTGGATTCGCGTTCGCCGAGCTGCCCAAGGGCGCAAAGAGCTTGCAGAACGTCACCCTGAACCAAACGATCGGGGGGCCGGGCGGCGTTCAATGGGACGGCAAGTACGTTGCGATCGCCGATCAAGAGGCTCCCGTGATTTACCAGTTTACGGTTGCGGGCAGCGTTGGCACCGAGGTTGGTCACACAGAAACGCAGGGTTCGAGCGACGTCGTTCAGTTCTCCATCCGCGGCGGCACCGTGGTCGGCCCCAACGCCACGAGCGGTCAAGTGATGTACTGGCCGTATCCCGGCGGAGGCGAGCAGGAGAAGATCATTAGCGGGTTCGAGGTTCCAATCGGCACCGCGATCAGCGAACGAAAAAAGTGAAGACCGCATAGTTTTGATGCAGGCGCGACGCTTCTTACGCCGATTGGGTGTCTCGGCCGTGATGCTCGCCGCGGGCTGCAGTGCGGCAACGCCCGGACTGGCGCCGGCCGGACAAGCCCCCGGCGTCGGCTCGGCCTCGCTCCTTGGAGGCCGCAGCGCTCGCGCCGCCAAGGCGGGCCTGTACGTGGGCGAATTTTACGGTACCAGCGTCTACGGATTTCGGCGAAACGGCAAAGGTGCCGCGGTGTGCACGATCGGCGGCGTCGCCTCCGTCAACGATCTCGCATCCGACGCGAAAGGTGACCTGATCGAGCCCGACGGCGGGGGCCGTGAGCTGCGGATTTTTCGCCCGCAGTGCGGAGCCGTTTTGGGAACCGTGGCCGATCCGTACGGGCAGCCCGCCGATGCGATGAGTGCGGACGCCGCGAACGGTACGATCGCAATCGCCAACATCTTTGGCCCGCAGCGTACCAATGGCAGTATCTCGCTCTGCTCGCTCAAGGGCGGCTGCACGACGAACTTGACGAATCCGAACATGGACGAAGTGGTGGGCGTGGCCATGTCCAAAGGCGGCGATTGCTGGGCCTCGGCGGAAGACGCGCAGTCTCACGCCAACTTGACCTTTTTCAAGGGCTGTAAGGGGAGCGGTGAAACCGCCAAGGGTTTCATCAATCCGGCATTCGGCGGCCTCGAGATTGACGCAGCCGGCAACCTCGTCTCTTTCAGCAACACCAGCGCGCAGCTGTACGTTTACAGCGGCTGCAACCCGCGATGCAAGCTCGCCGGCGGCCCGTTTTCGATGGCCGGCACGTCGTCGTACGGCCATCTCAACAAGAGCCGCGACATGTTGGCCGTTGCCGACTACCAGCACGGCCAGATCGATCTCTATACGTACACGCCGACCGTTGTAAATTACGTCGGCAGTTTCAACACCGGCCTTTCGCAAAGTCTCGACGTCGTCGGGGTCACCTACGCCCCACACTAACGGCCGCCGGGGCGAACCCGGCGGAGAGGCACGCCCACCAAACCCACGCGATGAGTACCAGCTGAAGCGGAAGCCTCAGATAAAACAGTGGTGCGCTCCCGAGGTCGGCGTAGAGCCCGGGATGTGCAGCCATCTGAATGTTGGCCGGGAATACCGCGATCAAAAGCGCGATGAGGCCAATACCGGCGAGCCTTCGAAGGCGCGGTAGGAGCACTCCGGCACCGCCGAGGATTTCGCAGGCGCCGCTTACCTGGACGAGCAGCGCGGGCGCGGGCAGCCGCGGTGGAACGATCCGTGTGTACAACGCTGGGTGAATGAAATGATTGCTGCCGGCTGCAATAAACAAGACGGCCAGCAGCGCCGGTGAGACTCGTCGCCACGGAGGCGCTCTGTTGTCTGCTCGCAAGCGAGGACGCGGGCCCGACTAACGAGCTGCGACGACAGAATCGCGAGCAATGCATCTTCCGCTGACGGGCATTTCGCGCATCCGTGGCATCGCTTGAAAAAAGGGCGTCTTCGGGGCAAGCAACAAGCGAATCATTCTCATTTTGACCTAGTACACGCCAGCGGGCCAGATGTTTCGGCGAGCCGAGGGCGAGGTTTGATTCCGGACCAGATGCTCGTGAAATCTCTATTGAGAGTTGGCGGCGAGAGCCGGGGGCCTGGTCAACTCATCGTCCAGGGTAGTAAGATTAATGCAAGGCTCCGGGGCGAACTTAACCTCGGAACCGGCTCGCATTGCCAGGAGGGCTAAGTGATACGGCACAACATTCCGGGCCGGCATAAAGTAGGCGTGGTTTTGGCTTTACTCGCGGGCGGCTGCAACGGTGGCGTACCATCCCATTCGTACGTCCCAGCTGCCTCGACATTTGGCAATCCGCTCGTTCGATGGGCGGGGGTCTCGCTGCCGCCTTGCCGGGCCCACTATTATCATGCTCCGGGGAAGTTTACGATTTTCTCGGCATTGGGGACGTTCGTCGGGAACAGCTTCGCCGAATCAGCCGTGTCGATCTGGGCAAACTTTTCATTCCGGAAAGGGCGAAAGCATCTGCCCGTAATCCAATTGCCTAGCATCAAGGCGCCTTACACCGTTTACTATGGAACCTACAAGCTCGGCAACGGGATGGCTGGATGCTTTTATCTTCCCAAGGTTCATTATCAGGGGGTGAGCTTTGACGGCGCCGCAGCGGCTGTTCCAAACCTGCACGAGTACGGAAAAGCAACGCCCCTGGCTGAAGGTCCGCTTCTGATCTCCGTCAAGGGAATTGGTGCAAAAACCGGCTCAGGTACGGTCACACTCAAATCGGCTTCAGGAGGCCGCGTGGTGAACACCGGTACCGTTCACATTGAAGGGAGCAAGGATGTGAAGTAGCCCGACTTCTGGCTAAATCAGGCCGATCTGCGGCGCGCACCTAGAAATATCCAGCTCAAAACTGCGGCTGCAAAAACAAGAGTTACTGCGATGAGTGCGTGAGTGATGTTGACGGCGCGAGCCACGTAGAAGATTGAGGTTGGCTCTTGGAGTCCAAGGTCCCATCGCACGAATCCGTCGGCCCCTCTCGACCCATTAGTCGAGGTAACGATCATTGGAGTCCTTAACTCCAAGTGCGCGGTAACCGCCGACGCCGCGAATGCTGATGCGATTCCATAATCGAACGTGCCAATCTCGGGCGACGTCAGGCTCAGCAACGGAGGAACCGTTGCAGCGAGAGAAACACGATCGACGAGCAACCCCGGTGCCCGTATGAGAGAAATCGGACCAAACTGCGCTGAGCGACCGCTTAGCCCTGGGGTTGCATTTGCCAGGTCGTGGATATCTTCTCGCCTAACGCGTTTGAAAATAAGGATCGTATGGTTTCGGTACCGATCAATGGACGTTCGAACATCCCATCCTCTGCGGCGCATCCACTCGATCTTAAAGGGGTCGCCGTCGCTGCCCTGGCTTAACGCCGCTCTGTAAAAGGCCTCATCCACGATTTCCCTTGTCCTCACGAGAGCGCTTCCATCTGGACGGACATCGATGCTAAAGGTAACGTCGGCGTGGCAGCCGGCCAGTGTCGCCCCTAAGACCAGGTAAAAGCAGTGGATGATGATTCGTTGAGTAAGGGTGCGCATAAAATAAGCGGTTCCAGTAAAGCTTCGATGGCGGGACCGCACGCGAGCGGCAATCGCGCCAACGGCGCGTTCAAAGCAAGTCGAAGCGATGCCGGTAAACTGTGTGGCTGGGCGGCCCAATATCCTTCTTAGTCGCCGATGGCTCGATCTTAAAGAGGAAAGCCGGGACTAAGGATGGCGGCGAAGCAAAATTCTCCGCGGAGCTCGAGGTCACCGCTGCCAAACCAGCGGGTACACGATTTGCGCCACGATGAGCAGCGCGAGAATCGGAGCCCATATCAGTGCGTATTGCCGCAGGCGCGATGGATGCTCCCGGATTTGAAGAGCGACCACGGTAATCATCACGGCCAACAAAGCGACGCTCAGCCAGCTCGGGTGGCCGCGTTTAGAAAGCGGTATCCATCCAGGCGGCGCCACGAGGACCACGATCGGTACCGCCAGCCAGAACGCAAACATGCTGAGAAAGAAAGGCCATCTTTGGGGCTCACGCTTAAGGCGCCACAGGAAGATACCGGCAACGACTATGGTCGCGCCACAATACACCAAAATCGCTGCGATAAACATCTCGTTCCTCCCCGATCGCGCTCGAGGCGAATTTCAACGTTTCTTTCCCGTTGCCCTCGGCAGGTCGCGTCGACTCGAACTAGGTCCGCCTCGCAGCTTGTCGGGGTGCGCCGGCGGCACTAATGATCGACGAAATCGGAGGCTTCGCCCATGGTTGGATCGAGCCGCAGCGCTTCAAAGGCATACCTGCGCTCCTCGTGACCCTGACTCGTCTTTACCCGCACCACGGCCTCATGCGGGTGCACTTCCTTAACGGTCCCTTCTTCGTTGGTTCCATCGATGAAGACTCGATCGCCGGCCTTTAACATTTCCGTTGCTTTCCTCGTTTGAGCGTGGGGATCCACCGCTAGTCCCCCTTCGGATGCGGTGTACCCAGATATGGAACCTGCAGCAGCTTGCAGGGGAAGGCTCGAAGTTAGGCTCGTGGACCTTACGCGATTGCTCGATGAAACGATTCGCCGCTGCGAAATCGACGGTATCCGCAAAAGCGTTGAAGCGACGCGGCGGCTCTACCCCGAACTGGAAGCTGCGAGCCTCGAGATTGCCGGCGGGATCGCGCGGTTCAATGGGTTCGAGGCGCTCTCTGAAGCCTTTGGCATAGGAACCCTCGCCGGCGTCGACGCCGAGGAAATCGCGCTCTTGACCAGGTTCTTTGAGTCGCGCAACTCGACGCCGCGCGTCTTCGTCACGCCGATGTCCGATCCGTCGCTGGCTTTCGGATTAGCCCGTGCCGGTTACGCACCGGCTGAATATGAAAACGTGCTCGTTTCCGACGACTTCGAAACGTACGCTCGCTACGACGACCGGGTTTCCGTTTCTGCAAATCTGGACGATTGGGCCGCGGCCTCGATGAAAGGATTCCTCGGCGACGAGGCGGCGGAGGCCGGCGATCCGCGCGTCGGGCTGATCCTCGCATCCTCCGAAGGTGCGATCGCTTTGGCCGGCACGTACGGAGAACGGATCGCGTCGACCGCCATCATGAGCCTGCGTGGCGAATGCGCGTTTTTCTTTGCCGGTGCGACGGTCCCCGAGTTTCGCCGCCGCGGCTGGCATCTCGCGCTGGTCCGCGATCGTATCGCGCGAGCCCGTGACGCCGGCGCCCGCGTCATGCGCGCGACCGCGACTCCGGGCAGCGCGTCTGAGCGCAACTTTCGCCGGTGCGGATTTGCCGTACTGTACACGCGTTCGCTCTGGGAGCGTCGCGCCGGCTTATCAGCGTACGAACCTCGCTGACTGCACGATGTAAAAGAGCGGCACGAAAGCGAATCCGGCTAGAAAGAGCCAGAAGCTCGCCAGCGCCAGCAGTGTAAAAACAGCGAACACGAGCGGGCCAACGCAGCTGGCTCGGCGCACGGCTCGAATTTGCGAAGGTGAATAATCGGGCAGCAGCAGCTTCCCGGGACCACTTGCATACCAGAACAGCGCGCTCAGGCAGAACGCCCCGATCGTCCACAAACTGCCGTACACGATCGCCGCGACGACGCGGTCATGCTCGTGGCCGATGTAATGCCCAAGTAGAGCCGTTGAGAAGGGCAAGACCGCGATGGTTGCCAGCGCCAGCATGTTGATCCAGAGCAGCGCTCTGTCGGCCCGAGCAAAGTGGCTGAAGAAGAAGTGGTGGGCTATCCACACCTGGCCGACCATCAGAAAACTGATGAGGTAGATGGCAAACCTAGGCCATTCGGCAAGCAGGGCCGCCCGCAGTCCCTGCCCGCCAAGGCTGTCCGCGACTTCCGGAACGGTGAGGGTGAGCACCAGCAGCGTGACGGCAAATGCGAAGATACCGTCGCTGAATGCCTCGATTCGAGCGATGTTGAGGTCTCCGGGCGAACGTGCTTCCTTCAAGAATCGACCCCGTTTAGCAATGCAGCGCGTCCCTCCCGCGCGCGAGACCGTCTGCCGGCTCGGCATCCGGTCGAAGGTCCGAGCCCTGGGTTCGCTGCCGGTGCTGCCGGTCGAGGAGACGTCCCCCTATAGGCCGGCTGTCCTAGAGACGAGCGCTCCGCTCTTTGCTATGCTTAGGGGACCAGCCCTTACAACAAGAGGAGTCATCATCTTATGCAAGTCCGTGGGGATGCGCTCATGCATTACATCGATACGACCACTCGCCAACATATCGTAGAGGCCACCAGCCCTCCGGCCAACGCCATCGCCGATCCGGATAACGCATGCGGCGTCTGCTGCGACGTAGTAAACGGATTGCCGACGAACTGGCGATGCAGCCAGTGCACCTGCACCGGAACGTGCACGCTGGTAAGCGAGGATCTTGGCGGCGGCAGCATGCTCTATTACTGCACCTGCGGCTAGCGGGCGCCTCGGCGGGGGCGTCTGGTAAAGGCGCCTCGCGGCGAGCCGACGAAGCGCTTTTCCATATAGCGTAGCGTCGAGTTTTGAGGAATCAGCGTCATGTTTGAGCGTCCCGCGTTGGGTCTTTTCGCCGCCGCCGCTTTGCTCGGCGGCTGCGGCGGATCGCAACCGTCCGCACCGCTGCCTGCGGACACAACGACGACGATGCCGGGACGCCCGCACAAGCATACGTCAAACTATATCTCGCACATCGTGGTGCTGATTCAGGAGAACCGCTCCTTCGACGACTTCTTCGCGACATTTCCGGGCGCCGACGGAACGACGACTGGAAAGCGCGGAGACAAGACGGTCAAACTCGTGGAGGTCGGCCTGCGCGGCACTTGCGATTTCCAACACTCGCGCGGAAACTTCCTGACGGATTATGCCGGCGGCAAGATGAACGGCTTTGCCGGCGGCGCGTCGCAGTGCCACAAAGGCAACCCATACCAGTACGTCATTCCAAGCCAAATTACCCCATACTGGGACATCGCGAAGACCTACGTTCTCGCCGACCATATGTTCCAGACGCAGGGCAGCGGCAGCTTTACTGGGCACCAAGATCTCATCCGCGGATCGACGACGATCGACCAGAATCAGACCACGAGCTTGGTAGACTTCCCGACGAACAGTCCGTGGGGTTGCGACGCTCCGGGCGGCACGGTGACCTCGCTTCTCGTAAAAACCGGAAGCGGCCTCAAGAAAGAGCCCGACCAAGGGCCGTTTCCGTGTACGAACAAGTTTCCAGCCTCGGGTGCCTACTACGAAACGCTGCGCGATCTGCTCGATGCGAAGTCGATATCGTGGAAGTATTACGTGCCGGCGATCTCGGGCCACAGCTCTGGGAACCTTTGGAACGCGTTCGACGTGATCGCGCCGGTGCGGTACGGTAACGAGTGGAAGAGCAACATCGACTCGCCGAATACCAACTTCTTCAAGGATGTCACCAACGGGACGCTCCCCTCGATGTCCTGGGTGATCCCGCTTGGCCCGAACTCCGATCACCCGGCCGACAAAGCCGATAACGGCCCGGCATGGGTCGCAAGCGTCGTCAATGCAATCGGAAAGAGTTCGTACTGGTCCTCGACGGCGATCGTCGTCGTGTGGGACGATTGGGGCGGCTTTTACGATCACAAGCCGCCGCCGTTCTTCGATAACTGGGGAGGCTTAGGATTCCGCGTCCCTCTACTGATCATCTCGCCGTATGCGCGCGAAACCTCATCGAGCAAGCCGGGCTATATCTCGCACACGCAGTACGAGTTCGGCAGCATCCTGAAGTTCATCGAGCAGAACTGGGGGCTTGGTTCGCTCGGCACGAGCGATTCGCGCGCTACGAGCATCGTCGATTCATTCGATTTTATGCAGAAGCCGCGGCCGTTCGTCGCGATACCGTCGTCGTTTTCGCAACGGTACTTCGAGCATGAGCCGCAGTCGAACGAACCCATCGATACCGAATAGAAGGCGCGGCCGCCAAGCCTGAGAATTGACATAAATCGCTATCCCACGTTTTTTCGAGGATGGCTCGGGGGTACGTCGAAGCGCGACCTCGGTGCGCCTGAGATTTTGGACGCTATGCTCGCTTGCTTTGTGTGCCGCTACGGCCGCGGCGGCGATGGCGCACGTCGCGATCGACGTCGTAGGTGATTTTGCGTTGGCGCACGACAGCTACGACAATCTCGCGCACGGCTCGCGCGAGCTGGTCACGGCAATTGGGCTTCTCGTCGCACTCGCGCTTGCCTTGCGCGGCCTGAAAAGCTGCTGCGAGATCGCCGCGCTCAACCGCCGGCGGGTTGCGCGCATCACCTTTGGAATTCGGCAGACCATTGGTTATCTGGCGGCGACGGTGCTCGCAAGCTGCGCCGCCGTCCCCGCGATGGAGTGGCTCGACGGCCGTGCCGACGGGGTCACGATCGACGGCCTTAGCGACGCGTTCGGCGGATCGGTCGCACTCGGATTTAGCACCACCCTCGTCTGCGCCGTCGTTGTGGCCACTGTCGTCTTCGCCATTGCGCGCTGGCTCATCTCGAACCGCGAGACGATCGCTGCCATCATTGAAACGATGTTGCGGCGCACCGGGGACTCGCCCCGCCCGTCGACGCAGAATCTCGGCCGCGAACGGCTGACCTTTGCCGACCGCCTCACGTATACGCTGCGCTTCTCCAAACGCGGACCTCCTGTAAGCTTAACCGCTTAACCTCCAACTACTACATCTCGTTTTTACAGGAGCATCCCTATGGGAAGGATTTTCGCGTGCGCGTCACGCGCCGGCCTTGCCTTCGGCATCATGCTCTTCCTCGGCGCGGGTATCGCTGCGGCCGATGACGAGCGCGGTGACCAAAGCAGCGGTGAAGACGTTCACCTCACAATCGTGGTGCGGGCCAACGACGGAACTCCGGTCTCGGGCGCCACGGTCTCCCTCTCGGCCGGCGATTTCGTTCGAAGCGGTGCCAGCGATTCTCGGGGTATCGTCGAGCTCGAGCACATGCGTGCCGGCACGTACGCGCTGCACGCCGTCGCACCGGGCTATCAGCCGATTTCGCAGAGAACGGTATCGATCGCGCTCGACAACGAGCATTTGGCGGTCGTCTTGTATCCCGCAACGACCAATTCGCTGACCGTTATCGGGCAGGTTTCGGCCGCTTCAGGCGAGACCGTCTCGACGGCCTCGGCGCCGACCATTTCGATGAGCGCTCAACAGGCGGCCGCCGCGGGCGTGACGTCGGTTGGCCCAATGGTGTGGAATCAGCTCTCGACGACGCCCGTAATCCCGCTCGGCGGCGGCAGCAATGCTACCGAGACCTTTGCGGTACGCGGCCCCGACCCGACCGAGACGCTCGTCGACATCGACGGGCACCAAGTCAACAACGGAAACACCGGGGACTTTGATTTGTCGCTGATCGATCCGGCCGCGCTGCAAGAGGTCGAGATCGTCTACGGCATCGCTCCTTCGTCGCTGATCGGCCCGAACACAATCGGCGGCGGCATCAACATCACGACGCTTCAACCAACAACCGAGCCTCACGGCTTGCTGCGCTTCTTCGGCGGTTCCTACGGAACGTACGGCGGTACCGTTCAAGCGACCGGAACTGAAGATCGATTGGGATACGCCTTTTCCTTCCACGGCACGTCGTCGCTGGGCTCGGTGAATCAGACGATCCTCGCTCCGCCTGCATCCGGCGACTCGGACGATAACGTCGCGCAGAGCGTCGGCAGCAACTCATGGGGCAACTCGATCCTCACCAAGCTCCGTTATCAGCTCGGCGGCCCCAACGGTTACGGGTATCTACAGTTCAACTTCCGCAACCAGAACGTCGTCAAGGACGATTCGGCGCTGCTCAGCAACTTTACCCCGCCGGGCTTCAGCGGCAGCGGGGGCGACGATGCGCTTCACGCCGGTGCCGCCGTAACGCCGCTCGACGACGACGACGATAACCCCGGCGGATTCCAAAGCTTTGCCGGCACGTGGCTGATGGCGCATCAGAGCAACTACGGTTTCGATGCGCAGGTGCCGCTCGGAAAGCAGATGCTCGATGGAGGCCCCGCTACGATGCTGCAGTTTAGCCACCTGACCTCGGTGAACTCGCAGTCCGTCACCGGCCCTGGCGAAGCGACGCTTCCCTACCTTTACAATCAGCGCGATAACCTTGGCGATGACTGGCTGCTGATCGATCACCGCTTCGCCACGGGTTTGCTCTCGTTCAAGTACGATCTCGAGACGGAGACGCTCGCAACCAACTACGTCCAAGGCCAAGTCACGGCCGAGGGCATACCCGTCGGCGGCCCGATCCCGCTGCAGGGGGCGAGCGTCTCGAACGATGCGCTCGTGCCCAACGACCGTCCGCCGCCGCCCGTCCAGGTGCTCTCGCTCGGTCAAACCGAGCGTTCGGCGGTGCTCCGATACAACGGAGATCCGACGAGCCACATTCACTATTCGGTGGCCGGCTACTACAGTAATTTCAGCAGTTTCGGCACCAGCTTCGACCCGCGCGCCGGGTTCGTTTGGACCCCGACGGGCAACACCGCGGTTCGCGCTTCGGTGGGAACGACGTTTCAGATTCCGCAGCTCTCGGAGCTGGTCGTGCCGCCGCCCGCCGATCGCGTACCGGTCGGAGGAATCATCTTCATCGGCAATTCGAACCTTCAGCCGGACCACGCCACCGATTACGATCTCGGCATGGAGCAGATCGTGCGGGATTTCGGCAACCCGCTCCACCTCGCGTTCGATCTCTATCAGACGAACCTGCGCAGCCCGGCAAACCAGCTCGAGGTCGATCCGGTACCGGGTTGTCAGACGCGGCGCAAACCGAAGCCTTGTCCGATCAGCTATCCGGTAAACGCCGGAAATGGCATCTACCGCGGCCTCGACATTCACGCCGACCAGCAGCTCGGGCGAACGTTCCACATTCGCGCCGGCTGGGACGTCGACAGCTCGTATCTCACCTCCGTTCCGCAAAACATTCAAGATGGAACGCTCGTCGTCGGCGAACAGTCGCTCGGGCAGCCCCTGCATAAAGCCTACTTCTCCGTCGATCGGGAAGTCGCCGATGGTCTCGCGTACGGGGCGCGCCTGAACTACGAGGGAAACTACAACGAGCTGAACCGCTCGCCGTACGCAACTATCGACGCTCACCTCGCCTATCGGCACGCGAGATTCGAGTACGGACTCTATGGGACGAATCTAACGAACGTCTATAGCAGTCCGTTTACGATCGTTGGCGGGGGCGTTCCCTACGGCACGCTTCCCGGGCAACCGGTGATCACTCCCAACGCCTTCGTGCTGCAAGGCGCGCAGGTTCTCTTCGTCGTGACCCGGGCGATCTAGACCCGAAACTCGTGCGTCTGGGATTGCGAACCACGCTTCCACTGGCTGCCTGTGCCGTTACGGCCGCAGGCTCGGCGGCGCACGTGCTGATCGACGTCATCGGCGACTTCGCGCTTCCGCACGACACGTACGACGACATCGCGCATGCCTCACGCGATCTCGCCAGCGGAGTCGCCCTCATTCTCGCCTTCGCGCTGGCGCTGCGCGGGTTACGTATCTGCTGCGAGCTGGCGGCACGCTACCGCCATCGCCTGCCGCAGGCGCGGCGCTCCGGGGGCGAGCGGCTCAGCTTCCTTTTTGCGACCATTCTCGGCGCGGTTGCCGGGGTGCCGGCAATGGAGTGCTTTGATGACCGGCTCGCCGGCGTGCCGGTCGATACCCTCGCGGATGCGTTCGGCGGCTCGATCCTTTTGGGCGTCGCGACGTCCGTTGTGTGTGCGGCGCTCGTCGCCTGGGTCATCTATGCGCTGGCGCGATGGCTCGTCTCGCATCGCGACCACATCGCCGCGATCATCGAGACGCTCGTTCGGCGTCAGGAGAACGCGTCGCTGCCGCGTGTCGCCGACCTCTCCATCCAAATTCGTGCGCCGCGCCGACGGCGCGCACCACACGCGCTTCGCCTCTGTAAACGCGGACCTCCCCTGGCGCTCGGACTCCAGCACCATGCATTTTTACGCCTACTACAAGGAGAACCGCGTGAACCTCGCTCTTCTACGCGTGTTGCGTGCGCTCGTCGCGCTCGTAATCGCGTTCACCTCTGCGCTGCCGGCGGTCGCCGCGCCGGCGCAGACGCCGATCGGCAGCATCGTCGGCACGGTCGTCGACAAAGGCAGCGGCGTACCGCTTCCCGGCGTTAGCGTCCGCGTCGTCGGCACGAGCCGGCGGACCCAGACCGACGCCTCCGGGCATTTCGTCTTTGAGAGGCTTCCGCCAGGATCTTACCAGCTGGCGCTGAGCAAAAGCGACTACCAGCCCGCCATCTCGGAGCCCGTAAATCTCGGCGGCGCAACGCTCAAAGTGACGCTTTCTATGAATCGAGGTACGACCAACCTCAGCACGATTGCCGTGACCGCGACCCGCGCGAGCGAGTCGCTGCAGCAGTCGAGTACGTTCACCAAAACCGTCAATACCGAAGAACTCGAGCGTCAAGGCGTGACCCGCATCGCGGATACGCTGCGCGAACTGCCGGGCGTCAACAACGGCATCACCGGCAATACCGCGTCGCTTGCCGACGACATCAACCTCAGCATTCGCGGTATCGGTACGCTCGAGACGGAAGCCGCCATCGACGGTCATCCGATCGCTTACGGTATCAAGGGCGGCTACAACTACAACCTCTCACCGGTCTACGGCTTCCGCAACGCGACCGTGCTCTACGGGTCGGCGAGCGACCTCGTCGGCGTCGATGCAATCGGCGGCGTCATCAACTTCGAAACGCTCGATCCGACGCCGTACGCGCAGACGGCGATAACGCAAGGCTGGGGCACCTTCGATCAGCTGTCTACGAGCCTCCGCTCGACCGGCACGCTCGGCAAGCTCGGTTATGCGGTCGCGTACGGCGTCGGATACCTCAACGGGCCGTTTCACAACGCCAGCTTCTACCAGCCCGGCGCGGCCTTCGACCAATCGGTGCTTTCGGGGCCGGTCCATCAGCTCGGAGTCTACACCGACAGCGGAACGGCGACGCTGAACGCTGGGCTCGTGAAGCTGCGCTACACCTTCGATCCGAAGAACAGCCTCCAGTACACCTACGTATCGAGCTCGCGCTGGGAAGATAAAACCGGCAACGGTGATGGCGACTTTCTTCCGTATAACACGGCGCTCGCTCGCGGCAAGCAGCAGCTCGCATCGTACTCTCCGGGCTCGTCGAGCAGCGTCCAGTGCCCGAAGGGAACGTTTCCCGCAAGCAATGCACTCGGCATTTTAAACGGCTTCGGGCCTAACGGTAAGCCGGACGGCGGAATCACCTGTCAGACGCCCTCGCAGTATGCCGCCTTTAACACGGGCTGGCAGGGCGCCGGTCCGTCATGGCAGTCCTTTCACCTCTACGACAACAGCCTGACCTACGAGCACCAGAACGGGAACTCGGTCTTCCGTTCGACCTTTTATAATAGCCTCTACGACAATCCATGGGATCGTACGTTTCAGCTCCCATTCTATACCTATTCGGGGTCGAACGCGTCGTGGCGCGATACCGGCGTCAACGAGAGCGGCTTTATCAGCAGCCAGGACTGGTATAACCAAAATAACGATATCGAAGCCGGCATGTCGTACATGAACAACGCCTATTTCCTAACGCAGAATGCCAATAGCGGCGGCACCCTCAGCAGCAGTTCGTCCTTCCCAACCGTCTGGGAGACGGCATTTTTCCTGCGTGACGTCTACCATCCGTCCGGCTCGCCCTTCGCGGCCTTTGCCAACATTTGGGACAAGCACGCGAGCGAGACGAATACCACCTACATCGACGCACGCGGTTCGGTCGTCGATCGCCTTACCAATCACGACATCATCCGCGGATCGGTCGGCTCGACGACGACCCAGCCGAGCCAAGACATGCTCAACAAGTCGTACATTCCCAACGACGACATCATCGGCGCGGGCGGAGGGTCGGCGATCAACTGCGCGGGGCTGAACTCGATCGGCAGCGTGCCCACGTCTACACTGATGCCCGAGCGAGGCGTGGACGAGGAAGTGGCGTACACGCATCGCTGGTTTGGTGATTCACAGACTCAGCTCACGCTCTACAACACGAACATCTTCGATAAGCTCTACTCGACGATCGTTTCGACCTCGTCGACGGGTACGAGCTTCATCCCCCCAGCACTACTCGCCGAGTTCATCAACGCCGTCGGCGCGAAATGCGGCAACGCCGTCGCGCCGTCGCTCCTCGGGCTCACCGGAAACTTCAACGTCGGGACGATGCGCGCCAAGGGTGTCGATTTTAGCGGCCGAATTCGCGCGACCCGAAATCTCTACTTCGATTACGACTGGGGATTGACGTCGACGGTTCTGCTGGGAGCCAACCAGCAGCTGCTCGAGGCGAACACCACGCTGATTCCGTTCGCGCAGTTGGCTCGGCTGCCGCTGCACACGGCAAACGTCTCGGCAGACTACACCTTCAATAACAAACTCGACCTGCGCTACACGCTGTACACGGTCTCGTCGGGGAACACCAAGGATCTGCCTGCCTACGACTACAGCAACGTTACGGCAGCCTATCCGATCGGCAACGGCGTCCTGACCGCGACGGTGCAAAACCTGTTCAATCAGTATGCCTCGATCGCGGGGCTGGTCGGCGACGGCGTTCCGCTGGCGCTCAACCAGTACGCAAAGCCGTCCTCGTATACACCATATATCGGCTCGGCCGCGACCGAGTGGTTCGGTCTGCCCTTCCGCTCGGTCTATTTCAGCTATCAGTACTTAATCGGACAGCCGCACAGCTAGCAGCAATGAAGAAGGGCCGGGCTGTCGCGACACCCCGGCCCTTGGGATCGAGTTACTGCGCGCTCGTGCGGTGGAGGCCGGGATCGTTGGTCGTGGCCTCGACCGTTAGGCCGATGTCGACCTTGTAACCAACGAGCAGAACCCCAGCCGCGGTGAGCCGGGCATCGACGATGCCCCACTCGCGCCGGTCGATCTCCAGCGACGACTCGTAACCGACGCGCCAGCCCTTGCCCTCGGGGATAACTCCGACGAGGTTGGCGACGAAGGTGACCGGTTTCGTGACGTTCTTGATCGTGAGGTTGCCGGCGACGCGAAACGAGGTGCCGTCGATCGGCGAGATGGCGGTGGAGTGGAACTCCATCGTCGGGTATTGTGCTACGTCGAAGTAGGTCGCGGAGCGAAGGTCTCGATCGCGGTCGTGGTTGTCGGTATCTTCGCGGCTCACGTTGAGGACTACGTCGATCTTCTGAGGTGTGATCGAACCGCCTTTGTTAACGATCGTCAACGATTGAATTGGAATGTGTCCCCACACCTTCGAAACGACGAGATGGGAGACGGTGAACTGTGCGCGGCTGTGAACGAGATCGGCTTGCCATTCCACGGCGGGCGCCGCGACGGCCGTTACCGGTAATAGCAAGAATAAGAATGCGATGAGGATGCGTGGCATAAGAATTGTTTCGCGGTTTTGCGGCCAAATCTTTCGTGCAGCCGGCCTTGAAACTCAGGACGAGAGCCCGCTTGGCGGCTCATCCCAGCGGGTACAAAAGCCGTATGAAGTACGCACTCATTTGTTCCGCTTTAGCGCTCGCAAGCTTCCTTATCGCCGGTCCCGCCGCCGCCTCCGACAACTCCGGTGGTAAAGTCTTTGCGATCGATGCCCAAAACGGCTCCGGGCAACACGGAACCATCGCACTCAAACCACGCGGCTCGAAGACGGTAGTGGAGGTTCACCTGCTCGGAGCTCCCGCCACCGCGGAGCCGGCCCACATTCACGCCGGCTCGTGCAGCCACCTCAATCCGGTGCCAAAGTACCCGCTGACTTCGGTAGTGAACGGAATCTCCGAAACAACCGTCGATGTGTCGATCGCAACGTTAACGGCAGGCGGTCTCGCGGTAAACGTTCACAAATCGGCAAGCGACCTCAAGGACTACGTGGCTTGCGGAGATCTCTAGGTTCGAGCGCGGGGTAAAGTTCGCATGGAACATGCACTCGTACGTCTGGCTGAGACCGCGGGGTGGCTCTTCCTCATCGTCTTCATCTTTGCGGCGATCGGCCTTTACGCGACGATTCGCTGGATCGTCGGCCTCTTTACGAAGACGGAGCAAGCCGTCGAAGGCGGCATCAGCAACCTCAAAGAGAGGCTCTAAAAGCGAGACTCTAAAAAAGGATCGTCTGAAAGTCGCCGACGTGTTCGAAACCGACGCGACGGTATAGTGCGATCGCCGCGTCGTTGAAATCGTTGACGTACAGCGAGATCGTGGGCGATGCTTCGAGCAGTCGAGCGCAAATCGCCGAGAGTGAGGCGGCCGCGAGTCCGCGGCCGCGAAGCGGCTGCGGCGTCCAAATCCCTTGCAGCTGCAGCGTCCGGCTCGACCACGGTCCGATGTGGCAAAAGAAACAGAGCTTCCCCTCGGAGAGACCGACCCACCAGAGTTTCCGCTCGATCATCTGCCTGACGCCGACGTCGAAGTTCGGCATGCCGCGCCGGGGATCGTATTCGAGCTCTTGCTGGATCATCTCGGCCGATCCGTCGGCGACGGTGCGCCACTCGTCGAGTCGCGCGTGCCGCACGGTAACGCTGCGGCCGCCCGGCAGCAAACGCGCGCGATCCACCATCATGACGAGCTGACGGTCGCGCACCAAGCGCGGGCGAACGTAGCGTTCCCCCACGAGTCTCCAAAGCTCGATCACGGCCTCGCGCGGTCCGATGATCATCCGCGCGTTGATGTGGCGCGGCAGGCTCGCCGCCAGTGTGGGAACCGCAGACATTTCAGCGGCGATCACGATGTGGCGGCCATGATAGACGACGCCCGCAACGCCGTGGTCGTCGAAGATCGCGTCGACGTGCTTGGACGCGTACGACGCGTCGTGCGAGAGAATGTGGCTGATAAAGACGTTATCGTACGGGGCGCGGTCGAGATACTCGAGCACCGCGCGCTGCGACGCGGCGGAGACCGGCTCTACGCGCATCGAGCTACTGCGGACCGAAGGCGACGCTGATCAGCGGTTTGCTCGTTGGCTCTTTGCTGCCCCCTTCCGGCTCGAGCGTGACGGCGACCTCCGAGGTCGTGCGGGCGTCTGCGGGGACGATCACGAGTGCGACCCCGCGCGCGTCCGGCAGAAAGGTCGGCGACGGCGAAAGCTTGGTCGAGCCGACCGGCCGGGTCCACACCTGGTAGACGCGTCCATGGGGCGGTTCGGGCATCGCATGGAGCGCGAGATCGATGCGGCCGCCGCGCGTCACGACCTCGCCGTTGCCGACGGTATAGTGCTTCGTGCGGCTGTCCAGCATATCGAAGAGCGCGGTTCGCTCGTCGGCGAGCGTCCGCGCGAGCGCCCGCGAGCGCTCGGATAGGGTCGCCAGTTCGCGCTGCTGCAGCTTCACCTGCCCGAGCAGCGAGATATTCGCAACCGACGAGATCAACGCGATCGCAAAACAGACTGCCGCGACGAGGTACGCCGGCCATACCGCTGCGTGCTTCACGCCCTCTATCTTCCCAGATGCGTATCGAGGCCCTTGCGGCGCGGGCGTCGTACCCTGGCGCTATGCACCCGGGGCTCTTGTTTGCAGCCGCGCTCGCGACGTCGCTGCATCTCCTGCCCCGCCCGCAGAGCGTCGAGGACGTCGGATGCTCCGCCTCGGCCGTCCCCCGCGTGGTCGCGGCTTCGTTTGACGGCGCGGCGCGGACGGAGATCGACGAACGCTGGGCGGCGCTGGGGATCGGGCGCCTTCACAACGGGAATGCAGCGACCATCCTCGTGCGCAAAGACGCGACGCTCTCCCCGCAGGCCTATCGGCTCACGATTGCCGGCGGGCGCGCGACGATCGAGAGCGCCGACGCCGCTGGGGCCTTCTACGGCGCGATGACGCTGGCGCAGCTCCCGCAGCGCTCGAATGGGGCGTGGAGGATGCCGTGCGTTCGCATCGCCGACAAGCCGGCACTGCGCTGGCGCATCCTCTCCGACGACGTTTCGCGCGGCCCGCTTCCGACGATGCGCTACTTCGAAGAGCGCATTCGCACGATCGCTGCCTTTAAAATGAACGGCTACTCGCCGTATATGGAGCACGTCTTTCTCAGCCCCACCGATCCCCTGCCGGCCCCGCTCGACGGCATCACGCCCGCGCAGCTCCGGGAGCTGTCGCTTTACGCAAAACGCTTTCACGTCGCGTTGATCGTCGAGCAGCAAAGCTTCGCGCACATGCACAATACGTTACGGGTCGAGCGCTACGCCGATGCTGCCGAGCTTTCGCACGGCTTTCTTCTCGCGCCGAACTCGCCGCTTTCGATGGAGTATCTGTCACGCCTGGTTTCCCAGGAGCTTGCTGCGGTTGGTTCCACGCCGTTCTTTCACATCGGTTCCGACGAGACGGCGACGCTGGGTCTCGGGCGGACGCAGGAGTACGTCGCAAAACGAGGCCGCTCGAACGTTTACGCGCAGCACCTCGTCGAGATGAACCGGCTGATCGCGCCGTCGGGCGCGCGAATGATGGTGTGGGACGACGGCATCGAAAACGACCCCTCGATCATGCAGCTGATCCCGCGCACCGCGGTGATCGTGAACTGGCACTACGGTGCCCAGCAAACCTTCGCACCGTTTATCGAAACGATCGCCCGCGGCGGCTTCCAGCAGATGGTCGCGCCGGGTGCGAGCAATTGGAACGAGATCTTTCCGGCGGTCGGCACGGCGCTCGCCAACGAACGGCTCTTCATCAATCAGGGAAAGGCCAAAAATGTGCTCGGGCTCTTCCAAACCGTCTGGCACGACGATGGTGAGACGCTTTACGAAGCGACGTGGTATCCGGTCGTCTATGCAGCCGCGGCCGCGTGGGAGCCCGGCGACCTGAAACCCGAGCAGTTTGCCGGCGCCTTCCCGCACGCATTCTTCGGCGTCGACGATCCAACGTACGCCGGCGACGTGAACGACCTGTCGGCGGCGCTCGCGCGGCTCGAACCGAGCCCCCTTACATACGGCCAGTCGGACGCGCTCTTTTGGGCCGATCCGTTTGACGCGGCGGCGGCAAGCCAAGCTGCAAAGTCGAACCTGCGGCAGGTCCGCCTCTTGGCCGAAGCGGTCGAACAGAATCGTTACTTCTCACGTCCGCCTTTACACTCCAACGCCGCGTTCGTGATCTCTCTGGCCGCTCGGCGCTACGACGCCCTTGCCCGGAAATTCCAGATCGGCGCCGAGGTGCGGGCCATGTATGCCGATGCCGTAGCACACGAAAAAACCGACTCCGATACGACGGTCCGCGATCTTTTCTGGTGTAAGTATTGGATGTGGGAGCTGCGGGATGCTTACGAAGAGCTCGAGCCGCTCTACGCGCGCGCGTGGCGGTACGAAAGCCGGGAAGGCCACTTGGCGAGTAACCTGGAGCGCTATCACCTCGCCGCGCAAAAAGCGATCGATCGCGCCGACGCCTTCTACCGGGTGACGCAGCAATACGTGACCGCCAAGACGCTCCCGCCGCTCGAAAGCGTCCTGTCGCCCTGAGCGCCGCGGCAATCCTTTTCGTTTTCGCCGTCTTCGCGGTGCTGATGTACCGGCGCTGGATGCCCGCACTGATTGCCGTTCCCGCCATGGCGATGCTGATGTCGCTCGCGGCGGGCGTCCCAGCCGGGGCGCTCGGCGGTATCATCACCCAGGGATCGGTGCAGCTCGCGCCGGTTTACGTCGCCGTTCTCTTCGGTGCGCTGCTCGGCCGCGTGACGATCGAGACCGGAATCGCGCGCGCGATCGTCAATCTCGCCGCAGAATTCGGCGGGGAGCGGCCGTTCCTCTTGAGTCTGGGCTTCTGTATGGTCGTCGCGGTACTCTTCACCTCGCTCTCGGGCCTCGGCGCAGTCATCATGGTCGGCTCGATCGTCTTGCCGATCATGATGACGGCCGGCGTACCGCGAACGATCGCGGCCACGCTTTTTTTGATGGGCTTTGCGCTCGGCTACATCTTCAACATCGCGAACTGGACGTTCTACACGAAATTCTTCTCGGTTTCGCGCGAGCAGCTCTTTGCCTATGCGGTTGCGCTCGCGGTCGTCGACGCTCTCGCGCTGCTCGTCTACGCGGCCGTCTCGTTTCGCCGGGAGCGAAAGTACGCCGCCTGGGCGGTGCGTCGCAGAGCCGAGCGAGACTCGCAGCACGTTCCCGCCGTCGCGCTGGTAACGCCGCTGGTTCCCCTCTTTCTGTACTACGCGCTGCATATGGAGGCGGCGGTTGCATTTCTCGTCGCTGCGGTCTTCGGCGTGCTGATAACCCGGCCCGCGATCGCGGTGCAGCGGCTCGTCGCCTCGGCGATTCGGGGCGTCGAGGACGTGGCGCCCGCGGTCTTGCTGTTCATGGGCATCGGCATGCTGCTGGTCGCGACGCAGCAGCCGCAGTTTGCAGCGGCACTGCGCCCGCTCGTCGCCGGCGACTGGCTGCGCAATCCGCTCGCATTCGTCCTCGTCTTCGGTGCGGCCAGCCCGCTCGCGCTCTATCGCGGGCCGCTCAATCCCTTCGGCGTCGGAATCGCGATCTTCACCGTATTGCTGACGTCGCACGTCTTGCCGCCGGTCGTGCTCGTTGCGGCGATCATGGCGGTGGTGCAAGTTCAGAACGTCTGCGATCCCACGAATACGGCCAACGTCTGGGTCGCGAACTTCACCGGCGTGCCGATCGCGACGATCACCCGGCGCACGCTGCCATATCAAGTAGCGGTTGCGCTGCTCGGCACGCTGCTGGTCGTCGTTGGGGCGCCCGCGCTCTTCGGAGAACCGGCGTTTGCGCCGGTTGCCTCGATTGCACGAGCGGACGAGATGCTGGCGGGATTTTACGCCCCGCCGTCGGCCGGCGGCCGCGTCGCGGTCGACGACGACGCGACCGCGCTGGGAGGGATTGCGGCCGACGCCGCTGCGGCCGCCCTGCGCGCGGACGGCTATAATCCCGTCCGTATGCGCGACGATCCGAATTCGAGCGACTGCACGAACAAGCGCTACGCGGCCTATCTGCGCGTCGAGAGCTCGACGTTTGCGCTGATCGAAGGCAAGGATCTCGATATCGGTTTGCGTCTGGAAGACTGCGGCGGCTGGATCGTGGGAGAGTGGCACGACCACGAGATCGTCACGACCAGGTCCGGCGCGGATGAGGCGGCGGCCCTCGCCCGCGCGGGCGTCGCGCGCCTGCGCGCCTGGCAGCGCGCCGACCCGGTGCGCAGCCAAAATCTTTTCGGGCTGGGAGTCGCCGCCCGAGCCGGCGACAAGCCGACGTATTTCTATGCATTCTTTCGCACGATCGACGGCAACATGCGCGTTTACGTGCGCGCCGGCGGGCCGGCGTACCGCTCCGGGCTGCGCTCGGGAGAGGTCGTCAACAAGGTCGACGGTAAGGAATGGTGGCTCTATGGCACGTATCGCACGCAGCAGTTCGCCTACGACGGCAAGCCGCACTCGTTTGAAGTCGTCCGGGCGGGGCGAACGGTCGACGTGAGCCTCGGGCCGCCCTTCGCGCTGCCGGCCGCCGATGCCCGATAAGCACGATTCGCTGCGGCGCTTCGGCCCGCGCGCGCAGAGCTACGCCGCCTTTCGCCCGAGTTATCCGGCGAAAGCCGTCGAGGCAGCGCTGCAAGGCCTCGGCGACGCTTCCGCGCTGACGATCGCCGACATCGGCGCCGGTACGGGTATCTCGTCGCGCCTCTTCGCGCAGCGCGGCGCAAAGGTCATTGCCGTCGAGCCCAACGAGCGCATGCGCGCGCAGGCCCAGCCTCACCCCAACGTCGAGTGGCGCGAAGGAAACGCGCAGCAAACCGGGCTTCCCGACAAGAGCGTCGACATCGTCGTGGTCTGTCAGGCCTTTCACTGGTTTGCTACGCCGCAGGCGATGCTCGAACTCGCCCGAATCGCGCGCCGGCGCGTCGCAATTCTGCAGTACGAGCGCGACGAACGCGATCCGTTCACGAAAGCCTACGGCGACGTCGTGCGCGCCTACGCAACCGACGATACCGAAGCGCTTCGCGCGCGCGGACTTGAGGCTTTTTCGCGCTTCCCTGGTGCCCGAATCGCTCGCTCCGCGGCGTACTTCGACCAGCCGCTCGACCGCGAAGGGCTGTTGGGCCGTGCGGCTTCGTCCTCATATCTGCCGGCCTCCGGCGAACGAGCCGATGCGCTGCGCCGCGACCTGCACGCGCTCTTTGACGAACACCAGCACGACGGCGGCGTAACGATGCAGATGGTCGCGCACGTCGTGACGGCTGCATTGATCTGATGGCCGGCGCTCCGGCGCAGCGTCTGCGCGTCGGGATCGACGTCGGCGGAACGTTTACCGACGTGGTTGCCGTCGACGCGGCGACGCGCGCACTGGTCGCGCGCGTCAAGATTCCAACGACCCACGACGCTGCCGGCGGAGTTGCGGAGGGCATCGTCGCCGGCATCGAGCGATTGCTCGAGCGGACGGGCGTCGACGCGAGTTCGGTGGCCTTCATCGCGCACTCGACGACGCAGGCGACCAACGCGCTCTTGGAAGGCGACCTCGCATCGGTCGGCGTTCTGGGATTGCTCGACGGTTTCTCGTGGCCGGCACGCCGGCAAATGCGTTTCGCGCCGATGGCGCTCGCCTCAGGGGTCACGTTTGCGCCGGCGTTCGAATTCGCAAACGCGCAAGACGATACAGCCGTGCGTGCCGGAATCGATCGCCTGATCGACGGCGGCACGCGAGCGCTGGCGGCGAGTCGCAGCTTCGGCGTCGACCGGCCGGAACGCGAGTCGGAAGCGATCGATTATGCGCGCGAGCGCGGCATCGAAGCGACGAGCGGGCACGACGTCAGCTCCACGTACGGGCTGCGATCTCGCACGCGCACGGCGGCGCTCAACGCCGCCATCTTGCCGAAGATGCTGCGCACCGCGCGAATGACCGCGAGTGCCGTCGAGCGCGCCGCGATCCCCGCGCCGCTGATGGTGATGCGCAGCGACGGCGGCGTCATGGACGTTCGGGAGATCGAGCGCCGCCCAATTCTTACGCTGCTCTCCGGTCCGGCCGCCGGCATCGCCGGGGCGCTGCTCTACGAACGCTTGAGCGACGGAATTTTCGTCGAGGTCGGCGGCACGAGCTCGGATTGCTCGGCCATCGTGCAGGGGCGGCCGCAGATGCAGCCCGCGAGGATCGGCGGCCACCGGACGATGCTGCGCACGCTCGACGTGCGCACGCTCGGCATCGGAGGCGGCAGCATGCTGCGCGTCAACGAGGCGAGCCTCTCCGACGTCGGGCCGCGCAGCGCCCATATTGCCGGCTGCCTCTATGCGTCTTTCGTCGAACCGGAGCTGCTCGAGGGGTCACGCGTCGAGCTCGTTGCACCGACGCCGCAGGATCGTACCGATTACGCCGTGCTCGTCGCGCGAAACGGAACTCGCATCGCGCCGACGGTAACCTGCGCGGCAAATGCTGCCGGCTTCGTGCCGGCGGGCGCGTTTGCGCGGGGCAACGAACGCTCGGCACGGCGCGCGTTCGAGCTGCTCGCGGAGCATCTCGGCGGCGATGCGCTTTCGCTAGCGAAGCGCACGATCGAGCTGGGCGTCGCAAAGCTTCGCGCGGCGCTGGGCGCACTGATTGCCGACTACTCGCTCGATCCGCAGCGGCTCGTCATCGTCGGTGGCGGCGGCGGGTGTGGCGCGCTCGTGCCGGCGCTCGCAGAAGCGATGCAGCTTCCCCATCGCATTGCGCGAGACGCGGAGGTCATCGCGCCGATCGGCGTAGCGCTCGCGCTCGTGCGCGACGTCGTCGAACGGACGATTCCCTCACCGACGCCCGAGGAGATCGCGAGCATTCGCCGCGAGGCGGCCGATCGAGTGATCGCCGCCGGCGCCGCTCCCGACCGCGTCGTCGTTGAAGTCGAGATCGACTCACAGCGCAGCCGCGTCACCGCGACCGCCTCCGGCGCCACCGCGCTTGTGGAGGCGGCCGCCGGCGCCGGCTGCACGCCGGAGGAGCGTCGCGCGATCGCCGCGCAATCGCTGGCGTGCGAGGCGAGCGCGCTCGAACCGGTGTCGCTAACCGGCGAGTTGAGCGGTTACGTTCACACCGAACGCAAACGGCGCCGGCTTCGCGCCGTCGACGATCACGGCGTCATCCGCCTTGCGGTCACCGACTACGAGCTGACGACGACGACGGTCGCCGAGCTGGAGCCGCACCTGCGCGAGGTCGTCGAAGGCGCGACGCAATTCGGCGACGTCGGCCGCGCCCTACCGGCGCTCTATCTGCTCCGGCATTCGCGCGTTGCGGTCTTCGACGGATTGACGAGCGTAGAGCAAGCGGTTGCGCTCGCCGCCGAAGAGCTGCAGGGCTGTGCGGCCGGCGAGCCCATCGTCGTGCTCGTCGAGCCGCGCGTCGCATAGTTAGGTCCGGCTCAAAGCGGAGTGATCAATTCACTGGCGGTTGGACGATCGCGAGCTGCTCGGCCTCCTCGAGCGCCACGTAGCTCTTGTTGCGCCCGTAGGCGAAGTAGAACGCGAGACCGAGGATCATCCAGATCAGGAACCACGCCCAAACGATCGGAACGTGGAACCAAACTGGGTTACCGACCCTGAGGTAGTAAATCAGTCCCAGGGCGGTAACCGCCGAAGCAATCGGAATGACGTATGGGCCGAGCGGCAGTGTGAACTGGCCCTTCATCTCCGGGTGACGTTGGCGAAGAATCGGCACGGCGATCGAGACGAGAATGAAGGCGACGAGGGTGCCCATGTTCGTCAGCGAGCCGACGATGTTGATCGGTGTAAAGGCAGCGATCGCCGCGATGCAGATGCCGAAAAAGAGCGTCGAGAAGATCGGCGTGCGCCACGTCGGGTGGATGCGTGTAAACGAGGCGGGTATCAACCCGTCGCGCGACATCGCATAGAATATTCGGCTCTGCCCGAACATCATCACGAGCAGGACGGTCGTCAGTCCGGCGATAGCCCCGATCGAGATGATGACGCCCGCCCAGCTCAGGCCGACGTAGTTCATCGCAAAGGCGACCGGATACGCGACGTTGAGCCGATAGAACGGCACCATGCCGTTGAGGATCGCAACGACGACGATGTACAGGAGCGTGCAGATCACGAGGCTCATGATGATTCCAAACGGCAGGTCTCGCCCGGGATTCTTGGCCTCTTCCGCGGTCGTCGAAACGGCGTCGAAACCGATGTACGCGAAGAAGATAAAGGCGGCGCCGCCGAGCATGCCGCTTATGCCGAACGGGAAGTAGCCGCCGAGGCCGTTCGAGCCGCCCGGCGGCAAGTGATAGTTGGCACCGTTGATGTGACCGACGCCGATGGCGATGAAGAAGAGCACGATCAGCAGCTTGATGGCGACGATCACGGCGTTCACCGAACCGGATTCGCGAGTTCCGCGACAGAGCAATGCAGTGATCACGAGGATGATCCCGGCGGCAGGCAGGTTCGCGTAACCGCTGACGCCGGCTTGACCCGCGAGGCCCCAGTGCGGCCCGTTCGCCCATTGCGGCGGAATCGCCAGCCACGAGATCCCGGTCTGATGCAGGATGTTGGCGAAGTACCCCGACCATCCGATGCTCACGGTCGCGGCACCGAGCGCGTACTCGAGCACGAGGTCCCATCCGATGATCCACGCCAGGAACTCGCCTAGCGTGGCGTACGTGTATGTGTACGCGCTGCCCGAGATCGGGATCTTGCTCGACACCTCCGCGTAGCAGAGCGCGGCGAGTGCGCTGACGAAGCCGGCGACGACGAATGAAAGGGTGAGCGACGGGCCGGCGCGCGTTGCTGAAGCGACGCCGGTCAATACGAAGATGCCCGTGCCGATGATCGCGCCGATACCCATCGCGGTCAGCGCCCACGGACCCAGCGAACGCTTGAGACCGTGTTCTTCGTCGGCTCCCTCGGCGAGAATTCGCGCGAGCGGTTTAACTCGGGACATCAACATGCTGCGTACGTGCTCCTAACGCAAAAATCGGATAGCAAACGGATAGGTGTACGGGCGCCCACTGCTGGCGGCAACCGTTCCGGCGACGATGAAGATCAGCGAAACCAAGAAGACGAGCGCGACGGCAATTCCGAAAAACACCCAGAGGGCGATGAGCCCTGCTGCATAGCCGGCATCTCTGGTATGAACCGTCGCACCCGTTGCGATCAGGCCGAACATCGCTCCCACGGCCACGAGAATCCCCACGAGCCCGACGATAGAAACCGTGATCTGGTAGTTCAGTGACGCACGTGCATGCTCGGCCACGAACGCTGATTCGTGCGCCTTGATCAGGTAAACGATCAGTGGGCCGACGATATGGCCGAAGGGCAAGCCGGCAATCGCGACGAGCGCGCTCAAGTGTGCGGCCATAGCCCAATTCCGCTCTTGGGGAGCGATTTGAACCTGCATTCCGCTCTATTGCCGGGCGCTCCGGAATGGCCTGCTCTGCAGGGCGACGAATTGCGCTTGCGTGCGCTCATCGCCACACACGCAAGGTGCCGGTTACGACGTGTTGGTCGTCGGAGGCGGCAACGCCGGTTGCGCCGCAGCGATCGCCGCGGCTCGCCACGGCGCGCGAACGCTGCTGGTCGAACGCTACGGCTTCCTCGGCGGCACCGCAACCGCCGCGATGGTTGGGCCGTGGATGACCTTTCATTCGTCCAACGAGCGCATCGTCGGCGCGATCGCGCAGGAGATCGTCGAGCGCCTACAGCGCAAAGGCGCCTCGCCCGGTCATCTTCGTGACTCTTCCGATTACGTAGCGACGATCACTCCGTTCGATCCGGAAGTTCACAAAGCGCTGCTCTTCGAGTTGATGCAGGAGGCCGGTGTCAGCTTGCTCTTGCACGCCTACTTCTTGTCGGCGCACGTCGAAGGCGACGAAGTACGGAGCGCGACGTTTGCGACCATCGGCGGAAGTCGCACGTACGCTGCGCCGGTCGTCGTCGACGCGACCGCCGATGCGCTGGTCGCTGCCTCGGCCGGCGTGCCGACGCAGCAAGGCGACGAGCGAGGCCGCGTTCAGCCGGCAACGCTGATGTTTCGCCTGAGTCACGTCGACCTCGCGAAGCTCGCCGAGTATCTGCGCGATCATCCCGACCAGATGCGCACGTCGCTGGCGCCGCAGGAGCGGGTCCCGCAGGCGCTGACCGCGGTCGCCGGCCTGGGCGACCTGTGGGAGCAGGCGCGCAGCGACGGTCTCGTCGACGTACCGCGGGAGCTCGTCTCGTTCTTTATCTCTCCCTATCCCGACGAAGTGACGGTGAACATGACGCGGGTCGTCAACGTCGATCCGCTCGATCCCGACGACCTCACGCGCGCCGAAGTCCAATCGCGTCTGCAGGCGATGCAGCTGCTCGAGTTCTTTCGCCGGCGCGTTGCGGGCTTCGAGAACGCGCGAATCGCGGCGACCGGTACGCAGGTCGGTATCCGCGAATCGCGGCGCATCGTCGGGCGATACACGCTGACGCGCGACGACGTCCTGCAGGGCCGCAGCTTCGATGATGCGGTCGCGCGCAGCGCGTACCCTATCGACGTGCACAATCCCAGCGGCAGCGGAACGACGACGCATCGGCTGGCGCCCGGCGCCAGCTACGAGATTCCGTACCGTACGATGCTGCCGGTCAACCGCGAGCGGCTGATCGTCGCCGGCCGCTGCATCTCGACGACGCACGAGGCGCTGGCGTCGACGCGACTCACGCCGACGGTGATGACGCTCGGACAAGCCGCCGGCACCGCCGCCGCCATTGCCTGTGCGCAGAGGGTGCGAGTCGGCGACGTCGACGCCGCGCGCTTGCGCGAGCAGCTGATCGCCGACGGCGTCGACTTGCGGCGCGCGCAGTGAGCGCTCGCGAGCTCGCGCGCAAGTACGGCGTCGTAATCCGCTTTACCGATCTCGGCGAATGGGGCGAGCACGAACTGCGCTCGGAGTACGATCCGGCACTCCCGGAGATTCGCGTGCACGTGCGGCTGGCGCCCGAGTTGGTCGCCTTCGCGATCGGCCACGAGCTGTATCACCATCGGGAAGCAATCGGCGAAGTCTCTTTGTTGCCGACGCGCGCGGCCCGGGAAGCCGCCGCCGACGCATACGCCCGCGAGCTCACGGCGACCGAGGGATGAGCCGTTTGTTCGCGGGGATCGACGGCGGCCAAAGCTCGACGGTCGCGGCAATCGCCGATGAAACGGGCCGAATTCTGGCGCGCGGGCGAGCCGGGCCGGCCGATGAGATCGGCGTGGGGGCAAGTTCGACGCGGTTGCACGATGCGCTGCATGCCGCGCTTGGCGACGCGTGCGCGCGCGCAGGCCTGGGCCCGCAGTCCGAATTCGCCGGGATCGTCGCGGGGGTTAGCGGCTACGAAGGGCGAGTCTACGGCCGCAAGCCCGAGTTTCGGGCGCAGCGCTTCACGCTGCTGCACGATGCGCCGATCGCGCATGCAGGTGCGCTCGCCGGCGCGCCGGGCGTCGTCGCGATCGCCGGAACCGGGTCGGTCGTCTACGCGCGCGACGAGCGCGGCTCGGAGCGAACCTTCGGCGGTTGGGGGCCCCTCTTCGGCGACGAGGGGAGCGGCTTCGGGATCGTGCGCGAGGGGCTCGCGGGCGTGATGCAGGGGCACGACGCCGGCTTGCGCCAACGCGAGTCGGCCGCAGCGTGCGCGTTCTTCGGTGTGCGTACGCTGCGCGAGCTGTCACGCGCGATCTACGCCGGTGAGATTACGCGCGACAAGCTCGCGTCGTTTGCGCCGGCCGCCCTTGCGTTTCCGTTCTTTCGCCGAATCGCGCGGCGCGGCGCCGATCGGCTCGCCGGGCTGATCCGTACGGCGGCAGAGCCGATCGCTCGTCCGAACATCTCGCTCTTAGGCGGACTCTTCGCCGACCCGCCGTTTCGAGAGCGCGTTTCGCGTCGCGTCCTCGAGCTCGTGCCCGCTGCGCGGATCGTGGATCCGCGCTACGAGCCCGCTCTGGGTGCGCTCCTCTTGGCGTACCGGGAGATCGGCCGGCCGATCCCGGAGTTGTCGGAGTGAACCTCCTCGACGGCCTTCGCGGCGGATTGATCGTTTCGGTCCAAGCCTGGCGCGGCTCGGCGATTGACGATCCGCAGATCATCGCGGCGATGGCGCGCTCGTCGCAGGACGGCGGCAGCCGCGCGGTGCGGATCGAGGGTCAGGCGAACCTGCGCGCCGTCCGCAGCCGGATCGCGCTGCCGATGATCGGCCTGATCAAGCGCGAGTATCCCGGCTTCGAACCTTACATTACGCCGTCACTCGCCGAGGTCGGCGCCGTCATCGGCTCGGACGCCGAGATTGTCGCCTTCGACGCCACGGCGCGCCGCCGGCCCGACGGCAGCGTTCTGACCGACGTGGTCTCTGCGGTGCACGCTGCCGGGCGCCTTGCGATGGCCGATTGCTCGACCTCCGGGGAGGCGATAGCCGCTTGCGAGGCCGGCGCCGACGTGGTCGCAACCACGCTCTGCGGATATACGCGGGAGACCGCAGACCGATCGCTTCCAGCACTGGATCTCGTCGCAGAGATTGCGGCGCTCGGATGCTTCACCGTTTGCGAGGGTGGCGTTCGAACGCCCGCCGAGGTTCGCGCCGCACTGGATGCCGGCGCGAATGCGGTTGTCGTCGGGAGCGCCATCACGAACGTGGACTGGTTGGTCAGGGAGTTTGCAGGGGCCGCCGACGGGCGCTCTTAACAGCCCGTTTAGTCGGTGCGAGACGCTGCGCTGTGCCTTATAGTAGCTGTTAGGGAGAGCATTCTTTGATAGAAAACGGAGCGGAGCCAGTCAGACTCGATGGTGGCTTCTGGGGTGCCACCGCGGTCCTGACCCTGCTCGCCGTTGCTGCGATCGTCTTTTGGTACGTCTTTCCGATCGACCGGTATCTGCCGGAGGCGATCGTTACCGCGCGCCAGGTCGACACGCTCTTCCGTTTCATGGCCGCAACCGGCAGCGCGCTCTACATCTTCGTCGCCGGCTATCTGGTCTTTTTCTCGATCGCCTATCGAGCCAAAGCGAGCGATCCGCCGGGCGCGGTCGGCGTGCAGATCCACGACAATCGTAAGCTCGAATTTTGGTGGACGCTCATCCCGACGCTCTTCGTCGTGCTCCTCTCGATCGTCAGCGTGCGCATCTGGTATGAGATCATGCTGGAGCCGGAGAACGGCCTGGTCGTCGAAGCGATCGGACACCAATTCGATTTTACGTTCCGGTATCCGCAGATCAACGGCGAAGTTACCGACGAGATGCACCTGCCGCTGGGCGTGCCGGTCACGCTCAACTTGACGTCGGCCGATGTCATCCACGGCTTCTGGGTTCCGGCGATGCGCCTCAAAAACGACACGGTTCCGGGGCTCGTGACGTCGATTCGCTTTACCCCGCGCCTTGCCGGCCGTTACCCGATCATCTGCACGCAGTTCTGCGGCGTGCTGCACAGTCAGATGGACAAACAGGTCCTCGTAATAGAAGACAAAGCCTCGTTCGATCGTTGGTTCAAGGGGTGGCAGCAGAAGAACGCGCACGCGAGCAATGCGCTGTCATCCGCGGGAGGGGGCGCGATCTCGCTGCAAGGCGGTGACGTTGCTTCCGGCAAGCAGCTCTTCTCACAAAAGTGCACGGCCTGTCACAAGCTCGCGCCCTTCGATCAGAAACTCGTCGGGCCGGGACTTCTCGGCGTGCTGCACGACCCGTCGCACCCCAATTTGGTAAACGGTCAGGCGGCAACTCCGGCAGACGTCGCGACGATCCTTCAGAATGGATATACGGGGAGTATGGGCGCCATGCCCAACGCGAGCGCGAACGGGCTTTCAGCCAAGGATATCGCCGACCTCGTCGCCTTCCTCAACACACTGAAATGAGATTACGGAAATAATGGCAGTAGCAGCAGTACCCGCGGGCGGAATCGCCGGTCACATCCATCCCGAACCTCAGGGGTTCGTCCGCCGGTACGTTTTCTCGCTCGACCACAAGATCATCGGCATTCAGTACATCATCACCGCTTTTGTCTTCATGGTCTTGGCCGGATTGCTCGCTGAGGTCATTCGCACGCAGCTGCTCAACGCCAACGGCGGGTTCGTCGCTCCCGATACGTATAACGAAGTCTACAGCGTCCACGGGAGCGCGATGGTCTGGCTGGTCATCATTCCAGTCTTGACCGGCGGCTTCGGCAACCTCGTGTTTCCGCTGCAGATCGGGGCGCGTGACGTCGCGTTTCCTTGGCTGAACATGCTCAGTTTCTGGATATTTCCGGTTGCGGGCTTGATGCTGTTCTCGTCGTTCTTAATGGGAGCGCCTACCGCCGGGTGGATGGAGTATCCGCCGGTCTCGCTGCAAGGAGCCGCGGGGACCTCGATGTGGGCCGCGGCGATCTTTTTGGTCGGCGTCAGCTCGACGATGACCGGCATAAACTTCGTCGTCACGATCTTGAAGATGCGGGCGCCCGGAATGACGTTTACCCGCATGCCGCTCTTCGTCTGGGGCCAGTTCGCCACCGCACCCCTGCTAATGATCGCGACGACCGCGCTCGCGGCGGCGCTCGCCGCGCTCTTCATCGAGCGCCAGTTCGGCGTGCCGTTCTTCGACCCGACCAAAGGCGGCAGCCCGGTGATGTGGCAGCACATGTTCTGGTTTTATTCGCACCCCGCCGTCTACATAATGATTCTGCCGGCCTTCGGCATCATCTCCGAAGTGCTCCCCACGTTCTCCCGAAAGCCGATCTTCGGTTACAAGCTGATCGCGTTCTCGTCGATGGCGATTGCGCTGGCCGGCTTCATGGTGTGGGCGCACCATATGTTCACCTCGGGCCTCGCGCCGTTCTTGCAGATCCCCTTCATGATCATCACCTTTGTGATCGGCGTCCCCACCGGCATCAAGATCTTCTCGTGGACTGCGACGCTGTGGCGCGGAAAGATCCACTACACGACGGCGATGCTCTTTGCGATCGGCTTCGTGGGCCTCTTCACGCTCGGCGGCATCACGGGTATCTTCCTGGCGGCGATTCCGTTCGATCTGCACGTCCATGGCACGTACTTTATCGTCGGTCACATCCACTACGTGCTGGTGGGAGGAAGCCTGATGGGCGTCTTCGCCGGCATGTACTACTGGTTCCCCAAGATGTCGGGGCGGCTGCTGAACGAGACGCTTGGCAAGCTGCACTTCTGGCTCTTCTTCATCGGCTTCAACGGAACGTTCATCCCGATGCACTGGCTCGGAATGCTCGGCATGCCGCGCGAAGTCGCGACCTACGATCCGCAGTTCACCTTCTGGAATCGCTTCGAGTCGTTCTCGTCCTACCTCATGACGTTTGCGATCCTAATCTTCTTCGTCAACGTGCTCTGGAGCATCCGCAACGGGAAGCGTTCCGGCCCGAATCCGTGGGGCGCGCGGACGCTCGAGTGGCAGATTCCGTCCCCGCCGAACTATTACAACTTCAAGCACATCCCGACGATCTACGGTCTGCCGTACGACTTCAGCCAGCCGCTGCCGTATAAGGGGCTGGAGGAAGAACTCACCGATTCTCCGCCGCCGGTTGCGGCGGGAGCTCACTGATGTCGGTTGCGGCGATCGGCGCAGACGGTCACGATGGAGTAGACCAGCTCTACGTCGAGACGCGCGAACTGCGTCTCCAGGGCTTCCTGCTCTTCCTGGTCAGCGACTGCGTGTTGTTCTCGTCGTTCATCTTCGCCTATCTCTACCTGCGCAACAGCGGGCAGGGCTGGCCGCCGCCCGGCATCCAGCGCCTCGACGTGGGCTTCGCGGCGTGGAACTCGGTCGTGCTCTTCGGCTCAGGCGCGACGATGCACTATGCGCTCGAGAACTTCAAGCACGGCAACTTCATAAGGTACATGTGGTTCCTGCTGGCGACGATCGTACTCGGCGCCGGATTTCTCGGCGGACAAGCCTACGAATACAATCACCTGATCTTCGGCGAGCACGTGACCTGGTGGGGCAGCGGCATCTTCGGCGCATCGTTCTTCACCTTGACCGGCATGCACGGAATGCACGTCTTCTTCGGTGTCTGCTATCTCACGGTGCTCGTCCTGCAGTCGGCGGCCGGCGTCTACACTAAGGGAAAGTACTTTGGGATCACGGCGGGCACGCTCTACTGGCATTTCGTCGACGTGATCTGGGTCGTGCTCTTTTCGATCTTCTATCTAATTTAAGGAGCGACGTTCGTGAACGCACAACTGATCGAACGAATGGGAGCCGTGATCGGCGGAATCATCGTTGCCGTCGTGGCTTTTTACGCGCTCTATAAGGATTGGCAAGCGACCGGCGTCGAGAACCAAGTTTTCAAGTTGATGCTGGTGCTGCTCGGCATCGGCGCGGTGCTGGCGCTCTTGGCCGGGCTGAACATCGTCGGCTTCGCGCCGAAGGGGGCATAGGATGATCGTTCGAGACGACGAGTACATGGATTTTAGCAAAGTTCCCGAGAGCCGCGGCATTCCGCCGGGCCTCATTCGGATTGCCAGCGTCGGGCTGCTGATAATTTTCGCCATCGGCGCGGCGGTCTGCCTGCAGTCCGGCTACGGGCATCACTGGCCCGCCGATACGACGCAGCGCGTTCCCCTGAAATAACTCAGGAGCCTGTCGCTCCTAGAGGTCGATCCGTTTGCCGCGACGCGTCGCAATGCCGATCGCGAGCAGCGGCAAGTCCTCATCGGGCAATACGCCCGTAGCCCTTCCGTCGATCTTGTGAATCCCCGCGTAGAGCGAGAACTCGATCAGCGCCGGGATCGTCGTGTTCGGGAGGCGACGCTGGCCGAGCCATTCCCACTCGCCGGCGAGCTCGCGATCCGCAAAGAGCGCCGCCGCATAGCCGCAAGCATCGCTGCGCGACTGGGCATCGGGCTCGCGATAGCGGACGTAGCCGTCGAGAATGTAGATCGGCCGGAACGTGTGCAGGTAGGCGACGGCCGGGGCGACCAGAACCGCGACGAAGTAGCCCGCAAACGCGATCGTGCCCACGGCGAAAATCCAGGCGATCTTGATCAAGGTGGCGTCCGACGCAACGTGCTGCGCGCGGTAGACGATTCCCCACGTCAGCAACGCCATGAAGGCCATCCCGATCAGAGGCTCGACCGCCAGTGCGAACCGGCCCGTGAGCCCGCGCCAGACGATACGGCGTTCCTGCGCGGTCCACCGCCGGTGCGCGAGACCGTGCTTGCGCTGGTCGAACTCGCGCGCCTTCACGGCGCTTCCATCGGCGCGGCGCGATCGATGATGCTGCGGAAATCGATAGCCGGCGGCAGCGTTCCCAGCGTTCGTCCCGCCGCACCGAGACGGCTGCGCAAAAAGGCTTCCGCGACCAAACTCGGTGCGTAGCGATGGAGCAGCGCCGCCTGCCAGAGAAGCGCCATTTTCTCGCCGAGCGCGCGGGCTTGCGCCTGCGCGAGGGATCGATCGCGCAGGTCGCGTTCGAAGCCGCGCAGTTCCGCCGCGATGAGCGGCTCGTCGAGCGCAGCTTCGAGTTCGGCTCGCCAGGCCGCATAGGCTTCGGGCTGTTTTTGCAGCACCCGGACGACGTCGAGCGCGTTGACGTTCCCAGAGCCTTCCCAGATCGAGTTCAGAGGCGCTTCCCGGTAGAGCCGCGGCATGATCGATTCCTCAACGTACCCATTGCCGCCAAGGCATTCGAGGGCTTCTGCAGCGATCGCCGGCGCTCGCTTGCAAATGTAGTACTTCGCGAGCGCGGTTCCGATGCGTTTGAGCGCCGACGCCGCGGGCGAATTCGGCGCGTCGATCGTCCGCGCGACGCGCAAGACGAGGAGCGTCGCCGCCTCGGACTCCAGCGCGAGGTCCGCCAGTACGTTTTGCATCAGCGGCTGATCGATCAGCGCTTTGCCGAACGCGCGACGGTAGATTGCGTGGTGGATCGCTTGTGCAAGCGCGGCCCGCATGAGGCCGGCCGAACCGAGCGCGCAGTCGAGGCGCGTGTGGTTGACCATCTCGACGATCCGGACGAGCCCTTCGCCCTCGTCGCCGATCAGCCACCCATGCGCCGCGTGAAATTCGACTTCGGCCGATGCGTTGCTGCGATTACCGAGTTTGTCTTTTAGCCGAACGAGCTGCATTGCGTTGCGGGTCGCGTCGGGAAGCACGCGCGGCACGAGAAAGCAGGAGATTCCACTCGGCGCCTGCGCGAGAACGAGGAATGCATCGCTGGCCGGCGCGCTGCAAAACCATTTTTGGCCGTCCAGCAGGTACTCTTGCCCGCTGCCGGGCGTCGTTGCGGCAATCGCGCGCGTCTGGTTGGTTCTAATGTCGGACCCGCCTTGCCGCTCCGTCATGCCCATGCCGCAGAGTCCGCCGCTCTTTTGCTCGATCGGCAGCGTTCGCGCGTCGTAGTGCGGCTGCGTCAGCGCCCGGACCCACGTTGCGCCGGCGTGCTGCAGGGCGCGTACGACCGGTACCGCAGCGTAGGTCATCGAGAGCGGGCAGCCGTGCCCCGCTTCGACCTGCGACCACAGAAAGAACTTCGCCGCGCGGCGCACGTGCGGGTTCGGTCTGGGATCGTCCCAGGCTAGCCCCGCAAGGCCCGCACGCAGTGCGTGCGACATGAGCGTATGCCACGCGGGATGAAAGCGAACCTCATCGATGCGTTCGCCGAACCGGTCGTGCGTGCGAAGCTCTGGAGGATGTTCGTTTGCGTCGAATCCGAGCGCGATCGTTTCGGCTCGTCCGGCCAGCTCGCCCAATACCGTTAACTCGCCGTTTACGCCGTCGGGCGCCTCGCGCGCGACCGCCTCCCGCAAAACGCGATCCGTTCGGAAGAGGTTGTAGTTCTCGAGCGCGGGCGGTTGATTGTCGAGCATGGCAGGTGGGGCCGTTAAGCAGCCTCCTCGATTGGGTGCGTTCGCTCCTGTGCGCGCGGCTTCAGCGTTGCTGCCAGCAGGACCGCAACGAAGGCGACCGCGCAAAATGCGAGGTACGCGTGCCGGTAACCGGCGACGTCGCTCTGCGCGGCGCTCAAGAAGCCGCCTGCAAGCGAGCTCCCGAGGATCTGTCCGACGATCAAGGCCTGGCTCAAGAGGCCGACCGCGGTTGCGCGTGCGCTTCGCGGAGTCTCGTTGGTGACGATGTAACGCGTCGGCGCACCGAGCAGCGCGCCGAACCCTGCACCCGCGACGACGATCGCGAGCAAGGCCAGCGGCAGCGACGTAAATCCCAACGCGAAGACGGCGAGGCCGATCTCGCTGCAGACGGTGCCGGCCAGCAGAACGTCGCGGCTGCCCACTCGATCGAGCGCGCGTCCCGACGCCGGAATGACCAGGACGAACATCAGCGCGCCCAGCGCGGCGATAAAGCCCGCGGCGGCATACGATAGGCCCTGCGCGGCGACCAGTGCCGCCGGTATGAAGAAGAGCGAACCCTCCAAGACGCCGATGACGAGCTCGAGCGCGTACGTTTTGAAGAGCTGCGTCGTACGCAAAACGCCGACCGGCAGCAGGGGATCGTCCGCTCCGAACTCGTAGGCGACGAACGCGGCGAGTATCCCGATTCCGCCGATTCCGACCGCCAGCCGCATCTCGATCAGGCCTTCGGTCAGCGCGAGCAGGCCGACGCAGAGCAGCGTCAATCCAACGAGATCGAGCCGGCGCTTGCGCTGCGGAATCGCCACCGGCAGGTCGCGCATCGCCATCCAGAAGACGGCGCCCGCGAGCGGAACGTTCGCGACGAAGATATAGCGCCACGAAACGTAGTGCGTAACGAGCCCGCCGAGGCTGGGGCCGATGACGGCCGCCAAGCCCCACGTCGCGGCAACGATGCCCAGCGCCGCGCCGCGCCGCTGCGCCGGAACGGCGTCGCCGATGGCAGCGGTAGCGACGGGAAAAATCCCGCCCGCTCCCAGCGCTTGAATTCCGCGCGCGGCGAGGAAGACGCCGTAGTTCGGCGCGAGGATCGCGACGATGCTTCCGGCGGCAAAGAGCGAGATGCAGACGAGATAGACCGGCCGGCGGCCGAAACGATCGGCCATCGCGCTCGCCACCGCGATCGAGATCACCGTCACGAGCAAGTAAAGGGTGAAGACCCAGGCTAGGTCACCGCTCTCGACGCTGAAGGCTCGCCCGAGCGCCGGCAGCGCCGGAGAGAGCACGCTCAAATCGAGCGCACCGGCAAAGACGCCGAGCGAGAGCGTCCACAGCAGGCGACTCATCGCGGCCCCACTAGACGACCCTGTCGATCACCATCACCGCGCACATCAAGGCGAGGTAGACGAGCGAGAAGCGGAAGAGTTTCCGCGCTGCGATCGTTCCACTGCGCTCGCGCCACGTTCGCCACGCATCGAGGACGAAGATGCCGCCGAGAACCGCGGCCGCGCCGAAGTAGAGCGCACCCATCACGTGCAGGGGGTAAAGCAAGAGCGACGCCGCGACGAGCAAGAGGCTGTAGTAGACGATCTCGCGCTTGGTTCGTTCGCGGCCGCAGACGTTTGGCAGCATCGGGATGTTCGCCTTGCCGTAATCGGTCTCGGTCATCAGAGCGAGCGACCAAAAATGCGGCGGCGTCCAAAGAAAGATCAGCGCGAAAAGCCCTAATGCGGGGCCGCCGATGTGGTTCGTGACGGCGGCCCAGCCGACCAGCGGCGGCACCGAACCTGCGGCTCCGCCGATCACGATGTTGAGCGGCGTGATGCGCTTGAGCCACATCGTGTAGATTCCGACGTAGTAGACATTCCCCGCCAAGGAAAGCCACGCGGCCAGCGGATCGACGAAGACGTAGAACAGCCCGAACGACAACGCGCCGGCGAGGGCAGCGTAAACGGTTCCAGCGCGCCGCGAGATTCGCCCGGCGGGAATCGGCCGATCTTGGGTGCGCTTCATCACGCGATCGATGTCGGCATCCCAGACGCAGTTGAACGCCCCGGCCGATGCGGCGGCTAGCGCTCCGGCCAGCAGCGTCCAAAAGACCAGCACGAGCGGCGGCAAGCCCCGTGCGGCCATCACCATCGACGCGGCGGTCGTGACGAGCAGCAATACGATGATACGCGGCTTCGAAAGCTCGTAGTAATCGCGTACGCGAGTTAGTGCGGTCAACGCCCAGACCCGCCGGACCCCAACTCGCGCGCGGGCCGCGGTACCGCCGCGTCCATCAGCGCAAAGACGGTTGCAACGAAGAAGGCCAAGAAGAGGAGCGCGGCATTGACCGCGTGCGCCTCACGCAGATCTACCGGCAAGCGCAGCGCAACGTTGAGCAGACCCAACAGGATTTGAATGGAGACGAGCACGACGCCCGTCGCGACGGCTGCGCGAACGCGAACGGACGCGGGACGCGCCCACGCGAGCGCGAGCGCGGCGGCTGCACTGGCGAGCGTGACGCCCGCCGCGATGCGATGCACCATCTGCACGAACTGGCCCGTCGTGTAGACGACGACGTTGCCGGCGCAGCCGGGAATCGAAAGACAGGCGAGGCCGGCGCCGCTCGAGCTCACGTACGCTCCCACGCACATCGTCGCGAATGCGAGCGCCGCGGTCGCCCCGACCGTGACGAGCAGGTATGGCGAGGAGCGCTCCGAGGACGTGCTGGAAGCCTCTCCGGCTCCCTGCGAGGCCCCGGCGAAGACCGCCATCGCGGTCAGCGACGCGATGAAGGCCATTGCGGTGGCCCAGTGCAGGACCACCGAGGCGGGCGAGTTTCCGAGCCGCACCGTTTCGGCGCCGAGCACGACTTGCAGCGTGAAGAGGGCGACGATCACGGCGATGGTGGGGCCCACGAAGGCGAAACGCCGCCGTTCAGGCCACGCGACGGCGATCAGGGCGATCGTGAGAGGCGCCACCAGGAACGCGAGCAGCCGGTGCGTCCACTCCCACAGCGTCCCGCCGGTCATGGCCGGAATCAGGTGCCCGTTGCAAAGCGGCCAATCCGGGCAAGTGAGCCCGGCCCCATTGATGCGCGTCCAGCTCCCGAGCACGATAGTCATCATGGCGACGGCATCGGCAGCGAGCGCGAGGCGCAGGAGTCGTTTCATCCGATCCTCAGCGTAGCCCGGTTGGAGCCGGGCGGCAATGACAAATGAACGGCTCGGGCGAAGCGGTCGGCCGTGAAGCGCTGCTTGACCCTGGCCGGTCTAGCCTTGGGGCTCATCGTGCTGGTCGGATGTCGCGAGGTGCGCGTAAAAACGCTTGCAACGGGCACAACCACCGTCTTAGGAGGCAACCAAATCACTATAGTACGCGATGCGGTCTCCCTGAGCAAGCTCGGCATCCGTGCGCCCGTTCACTTCAAAGGCGAGTTCGGCGTCGCGCTTTTAATGGGCCCGCACGACCGAACGGGTTATAAGCAAATCGTGGAATCGATTAGTGCCAGTCCCCAGCGCGTGCGCGTCGTCGCGTTCGAACAGGCGCCCGCCGACGCCGGCGAGCCATCGGCGCCATACCGTACTTTTACGCTCTGGATCGTTCCGAACTCGGTCTATCGTCGAGGCGTTCGAGTTGAAGTCGTAACGCCGAGCGATGCACCGATCGCAACGACCTACTTGCCATAGGGTAGCCGTGCTCTCTCCGAAAGAACAATCATCCTCAGATTCAGACGCACTCGAGAACCTCGCGGTGCAGGTCGACCGCCTGGGCGTCGTGACGATGCCGGACGGAACTCCGGACGAGGCCGGGGGCATCCTGAATCCGGCAGCGGCGCGAGCGCCCGGCGGAGAGCTGCTGCTCTACCCTCGCTGTGTTGCCGAGGGAAACATTTCGCGTGTCGGAACGATGCGGACGCAGCAGGAACCCGACGGATTTCGCTGCGATCGTCTCGACTTTGCGCTGCAGCCGGAGGCTCCGTACGAAGTGCGGCCTCGTCCTGGCTACGGGTGCGAGGATCCTCGCGTCACCTATGTGCCCCAGCTCGAGGCGTACGTGATGGCGTACACCGCGTTTGGGCCCGACGGCCCGCGCATCGCGATCGCGCTCTCGAAGGATGCGTATCACTGGGAGCGTCTCGGCCCGGTGCGTTTCGCGGGTTCTGCAAACGTCGTCGGGGACGACAAGGACGCAGCCTTCTTTCCCGAACCGGTGCTTTCGCCCCAGGGCCGCAAGTCGCTGGCGTTCTATCACCGGCCCATGCTCCATCTTTCGAGTGTCGACGGACGCGCTGCAATTCCGATGATCGAGCGCATGCCGTTTGAGGATCGCGAATCGATCCGCATCGGCTACGTGCCGCTGGCGCCGGTCCTGAAAGACCGCAACAAGCTTTGCAACGTCGCCGAGAGCCGCCAGGTTCTCTCTCCGGATGCATCCTGGGGTTCGATCAAGATCGGCGCGGGCACGCCGCCGGTCAAGATCGCACTCGACGGCACGGAGATGTGGCTCTCGCTCTTCCACGGGGTCGATTCGATCGGTAACGGCGCGCGCAAGCCTTCGCTGCAGTACCGGGCCGGCATCGTGCTGCACGACCTCGAACGCCCCGACAAGATCCTGTACCGCTCGCCCCAACCGATTCTCGCGCCGCAGATGAAAGAAGAGCGCAAAGGCATCGTCGACAACGTCGTTTTTCCCACCGGCCTCGATCCGCGACCCGACCTCGGCGAGCACGTGTACGACATCTATTACGGTATGAGCGACTATGCGATCGGTGCCGCGCGGATGACGATTGAAACCCCGAAAGCGTGAACTGGGGCGGTGCTCAAGTACCTCGCGATCTCGACGCTGCTCGTTTTGGGCGTCGCGATCGCCGTTGCCGCGTGGGTGAATCGCGATTTGATTCGCATCAAGATCGCGTCGGTTTACGCGCGGGTCGCGCCGAAAGCCGCCGCGCCGCAGCACTCCGGCAGCGGCCGCGCCCCCGGCTTCGCCGGCGACGCGCCCTGGGCGCTCTCCGCGTTGCCCGAGTGTCTCTCGCAGGTCTCGATGTCGAGCGGTTCCGCGCGTTACGTGCGGGCCCGCATCCCCCCCGGTGCGATGCGGATCGAGCCTCCGGCACGTTTGACCTACGGCGATTGCACGATCGCGATTACGGGGAACACCGCGCTCGTAGCCCGGGGTGCCGACCGGTTTCGGATCCCGCCGAGCGTCGCGTTCTACCGTGCGGCAGGTTTGCTCGCGATGATGCGCGAGAGTGACGGCAACGTGGAACTCCGAGTCTATCAACCCGTACGGCCATGAGTGAGAACGAGACGATTGCAGAGCAGGTTCGCAAGCGGCGAAGCTTTGCGATCATCTCACATCCCGACGCCGGCAAGACGACGCTCACGGAGAAGCTCTTGCTGTACGGCGGCGCGATTCACGTCGCAGGGCAGGTCTCGGCGCGCAAGCGTCAGCGTCAGGCGACCAGTGACTGGATGGCGCTGGAACGCGAGCGCGGCATCTCGATCACCTCTACGGTACTTCAGTTCGATTACGGCGGCTACACGCTCAACCTGCTCGACACGCCGGGTCACCAAGACTTTGGAGAAGACACGTATCGGACGCTCTTAGCCGCCGACAGCGCAGTAATGCTCATCGACGCAGCCAAAGGCGTAGAACCGCAAACGAAAAAGCTGTTTGCAATCTGCGCCGAGCGCGGCATCCCGCTCTTCACCTTCATGAACAAGCTCGATCGCCCGAGCCGCGATCCGCTCGAACTGCTAGACGAGTTGGAGAGCGTGCTGGGCATCGGGGCGTTTCCGATGAACTGGCCGCTGGGAAACGGCGAGAGTTTCCGCGGCGTGTACGACCGGCAAAGCAAAGCGGTACACCTCTTCGAGCGCGCCGCGCACGGCGCGACCCGCGCCACGGTCTCCGTAACCGACGCGAGCGACCCCGCGCTGCGCGCGCTGGTAGACGATCATTCGTACCAGCAGTTTCGCGAGGCGATCGAGCTCTTGGACGGCGCGGGCGAGCGTTTCGATCGTGACGCCATGCTGCGCGGCGAGACGACTCCGGTCTTTTTCGGCAGCGCCGTAACGAACTTCGGCGTCGGTCTCTTTCTCGACGAGTTCGTGCAGATGGCGCCGCCGCCGGCGGCGAGGGCCGGAGTCGATCCGGACGCCGGCGATTTTACCGGGTTCGTCTTCAAGATCCAGGCGAACATGGATCCGCGGCATCGCGATCGCGTCGCCTTCGTGCGCGTCTGTTCGGGAGAGTTTGCGCGCGACATGACCGTACGAAACGCGCGCACCGGAAACGCCGTGCGGCTTTCGCGGGCGATGCGGCTCTTTGCCGACGACCGGGAATCTCTCGACGTTGCGTATGCCGGCGATGTCGTCGGCCTCGTGAATCCGGGCGCCTTCGCGATCGGCGATACCCTGTACGAAGGGGCCCCCGTCGCTTTTCCGCCGATCCCAGCCTTTGCTCCGGAACATTTCGCCTCGATTCGGAGTATCGACGTTTCGGGTTACAAATCGTTCGGCAAAGGCATATCGCAGTTGCGGGAAGAGGGGGCCGTGCAAGTCTTTTATCCATGGGGAACGCCGCGCACCGAACCGATCGTCGGCGCGGTCGGCGAGCTGCAAGTCGAGGTTGCGAAGTATCGCCTGGAGTCGGAGTACGGCGTAAAGACGATCGTTTCGACGCTGCCGTACTCGCTCGCGCTCTACGTCGACGGGGAGCGCGAAGATCTCGCCGCCGCCCACCTTCCGTCGAACGCTAAGCTGGTCGAAGATTGGCATGGGCGCGCGGCCGCCGTGTTCGAAAGCGAGTGGAGCGTGCGGCTCGCACGGGAGTGGAATCCCAACCTGCGCTTTACCGCGTTCTCCGCGCAGAGCGGTGCGGAGGCACTCGCATCGTGAAGCTTGTTCGCACGCTCCTAGCCGTCGCCGCGGCCGGCGTATTGGCGGCCTGTTCGTTCCAGAACGGCAACGAGCGGGAGGCCGATAAAATCACGAAGGCGGTGATCGGCAACGACCTTCGACCGGTCCAGGACGATATCGCCAAAGGCGTGGGCATTACGCGCGTCAAGGTCGCGCAGTGGTCTGACGAGCTCAACGATCAAGGAAAACTGATCTCGGTCAAGGAGACGACGACCGGCTGCGAACCCGGCTGGCACTGCTTCGACGTGAAGTTTGCCAAGCGCGCGTACGTCGAGCGCATGCGCTTCGACGAGAACCATAAGGTCGTCAACTGGGACTTTCACATGGCCCCGCAGTGACGTTGACCGCCCGCGTTACGATTGAAAACGTCCGCGACGCAGCGCAGCGGCTCGCCGGTGTGGCGCATCGTACGCCGGTATTGCATTCTCGTAGTCTCGATGATGCGTGCGGTGCGCGCCTCTTCGTCAAGTGCGAGAACCTGCAGCGTATGGGGGCCTTCAAGTTTCGCGGTGCGTACAATTTCTTGGCGTCGCTGCCGCCGTCGCAGCGGGAACGCGGCGTCGTGGCGTTCTCGAGCGGCAATCACGCCCAGGGCGTCGCCTTGGCCGCGCGGCTTTTCGGCGTACCCGCAACGATCGTCATGCCGACCGACGCGCCGGCCGTCAAGCTGTCGGCAACCCAGGGATATGGCGCCGAAGTCGTTCACTACGAACGCGAAAGCTCGCATCGTGAAGAGATTGCGCGGGACTTGGCGCGGGAGCGCAACGCTACGCTCGTGCCCCCATTCGACGACGAACGAATCGTCGCCGGCGCCGGCACGGTAGCGCTAGAGCTGATCGAGGAGGCCGGCGGCCTCGACGCGATCGTCGTGCCGCTCGGGGGCGGCGGATTACTCTCGGGAACGGCGATCGCCGCGCACGCGATCGATCCGGCGATCGCCCTCTATGGGGTCGAGCCGGAAGCCGGAGACGACTTCGTACGCTCGTTGAACGAAGGGCGGCGCGTCTCGATCGGAGTTCCAAAAACGATCGCCGACGGATTGCAGACGACCGCCCCGGGCGATCTTACCTTCGAGATCGTCCGCGAGCACGTCCGTGCGGTCGTTACCGTCAGCGACGACGAGCTCCGCGACGCGATGCGCTTCATGTTCGAGCGGATGAAGGTTGTGGTCGAGCCGAGCGGAGCGGCGGCTCTGGCAGCGCTGCTCGCGCGGCGCATACCAGAGCTTGCAAATAAGCGCGTGGGTGCCGTGATCAGCGGCGGGAATATCGATCCGAGCCGCTACGCGGCGTTGCTCACATCGAAGACGATGTAACGATCTCGCCGCAAGAGACGTAGGTACCGAGATCGGACGTGCTCTTGTGCACGTTGATCGCATACTTGCCCGCGAGCAGCTTGTCGATCGTTACCCCCTTGACGGTTGAGGTCGCGTTGCCGCTGACGACGCTGGTGAGCGGATAGACGACGGCGCCGAGCTGCGCGCAGGTTCCGTCGTGAATGTGCGCGGGCTGCGGTCCCGCGGGGCCGTTGGGAATGCTGACGACGACCGTCACGCCGTCGGGAGTCTGCGTGAGCGTTGCGGTTCCGTTCTCGCCCGATCCGTTCTGAGCTTTCAAGTTGACGGTCAGGGTGTTTGTCGCCGCAGAGGTGGAAGCGATGCAGGTTGCCGCGAGGGCCAGGCATCCCGCGAACATTATAATTCTCTTCATCTGCGGGCGGTTCTGCGTTCGAGCGGTCTACCCTCGCTTCGCTAGGGCGCCGAGCGGGCGCGCCCGAGCGCGTTCAGCCGCCCCTCGAGCGTCGTGACCGCCGCACCTGCCTGTGCCGTTGGCGGCGAATCCGAACCGTCGACGACGTCGAGCAAGACTGCGGCCGATTCGTTGATGCGCTCGTACGCCGGCTTGGTGCTCTTGGGTGCGCGCGCTTCGGCGGCGAAGCTGCGATTCATCAGCGACTCCAGACGTCGTGAGAGAGAATACTGCATCGCCAGAGCTTCGTGCGAGATCGATACGCGCGGGTCCATCAGCACGACGAACCGCTGCTCGGAGATCTTTCCGTCGATCGAGAGCCGTACGACGTAGGTGCCCGGCGTTACGAGCGGCCCCTCCGGCGTACGCGGTGTGTCGTGCGGAACGGCCGAGATCGGCAGATCCTGCACGGTCGAGCGCGGCGCCGTTTCGCGCAGATCCCAGACGAAGCGGTGCATTCCCGCCGAGGTCGCCGGTCTGACGAATGGACGCTCCCAATACGCCGGCTTGTCGAGATGGGGGATCGGAGCGGGCGCGGCGTCGTCGCTCGAATAGCGGCGCTCGAGTCGCCCCTGCGTGTCGTAGAACGAGAGCACGACGCGGTTTGCCGGCGACGCGAGCGCGTAGTCGACGATCGCGCCGTCGGGAGGATTCTGGCCGGACGGTTCCTCCGGCGGCAGGGGCGTGTCGGTATTCGTACTGCGGCGGACGCGGTACGCGTGCTCGGGAGTGAAGAGGTGCGGCGCTGCTGCGCCCCCGGCGAGTTCGCGCAGCGGTTCGACGTCGTCGAGGATCCAGAAGCCGCGGCCGTGCGTCGCGACGACGACGTCGTTATCGTGCACGATCAGATCCCGTACCGACGTGTGCGGCAGATTCTGCTGCAGCGACTGCCAGCGTACTCCACCGTCGAACGAAACGTAAACGCCGTTTTCGGTCGCAGCGTAGAGCAGGGGGCGCGCGATGGGATCTTCGCGTACGGCGTTGACCGGCTGTTGCGGAAGGCCCGCGACGCTGAGCTCCCAGTGCGTTCCGCCGTCGTGAGTAATGTAGACGTACGGCCGCAGGTCGTCGAGGCGGAAGCGCTTGACCGCAACGAAGGCGGTCTCGTCGTCGAACCGTGAGGCGTCGATCTGCGAAACCTTGCTCCACGGCGTCAGCTCCGGGGGCGTAATATTTTTCCAGCGCGCGCTAGCCGTCGAAGCATTGCGCGTAATCCAAACCTGCCCGTCGTCGGTGCCGGCCCAGATCGTTCCGGAGTGCACGTACGAGGGCGCGATCGCGTAGACGACGCCGCGGTGCGCGCCGCCCTGCGGATCGTCTTGCTCGAACGAACCGAGCACCGGCGGGACTCCCGGGTGGCCCCTTGTCAGATCGGGGCTGATCGCGCGCCAGCTCTGGCCGCCGTTGCTGGTTGCGAAGACGACGTTTGCGCCAAAGTAGAGACGGTGCCGGTCGAAATGGTCGAAGGCGATCGGCTCGGTGCGGACGACTCGATATCGTTTGGAGGGCAGGGCGATCGGTGAGACTTCCTGCGTTTGACCGGTGCGCTCGTCGTGCTTTTCGACTTTTCCGCCAAACGTAACCCCGGGATGCTGCGGGTCGGGGACGACGTAACCGTACTCTTGCGCGCCGGCCGTGTGCCAGTCGCGCTCGGTGATCCGTCCCCAGTCTCCGCGGCTGACGACGCAGGCCGAGCCGCTTTCCTGCTGGCCTCCGCAGACCCAATACGGGAACCGATCGTCGGCGTTCACGTGATACATCTCCGCGGTTGGCTGATTGTACCAAGAGCTCCACGTCGCACCGCCATCGACGCTGATCGTCGCGCCCTGGTCGCTCGCGAGCGCGACGATTTCGGGATTGCGAGGATTGATCCACACGTTGTGGTAGTCGTCGCCGCCGGGTGCGCCTTTGATCGGGGCCAGCGTCTCCCCGCCGTCCGTCGAGCGGTAGGTCGAAGTGTTCGTTAAGTAAACGGTCTGCGCGTTGCGCGGATCGACGGCTAGCGAAACGAGGTCGTCGCCGCGCTGCGCGATCTCATTCTCACGGTTGACGACGATGAAGTGCGCGCCGCCGTCGTCGCTGCGGTACAGCGCCCCCGCTTCGTCGCCTTTGTTCTCGGCGTCGGCGTACGCGTAGACGACGTTGGCGTTGCTCGGCGCGACGGCGACTTCGGCGCGGCCGATGCGCGACGGGAGCCCCGCGGTCAGCTGCGTCCAGCTCGCGCCGCCGTCGCTGGATTTGAAGAGACCGCTTCCCGGAATCTCGAAGGAACTCCCAATCTCCCAAGGTGCTTGGCGTGCCGCCCAGAGGGTTGCGTAGACGACCTTCGGGTTGGCGGGATCGAGCACGACGTCGAACGCGCCGACGTTCTCGTTTTTGTAAAGCACGCGCGAAAACGTGGCCCCGCCGTCGAGCGTCCGATAGAGGCCGCGCTGCTCGTTGGGACCGTACGGATGGCCCAGCACGGCGACGAAGAGGCGGTTGGGATCCTTCGGATCGATCGCCATCGAGGCGATCTGTTGGCCGTCGCGCAGCCCGAGATGCGTCCACGTCGCGCCGGCATCGATCGACTTATAGACACCGTCGCCCACCGCCAGATCGGGACGCTGCAGCCCCTCGCCGCTGCCGGCGTAGATGACGCTGGGATTGCTGGGGGCGACGGCGATCGCTCCGATCGAGCCGGTCGGTTCGCGATCGAAGATGGGCATCCAGGTTCGTCCCGCATCTGGGCTCTTCCAGATCCCGCCATTGACCGCGCCGACGTAGAAAAGGTTTGGCAGTTCGGGGACTCCGTCGAGCGCGACGGTCCGTCCGGCCCGCAGCGGACCGATGAACCGCCAGTGCATTGCGGCATAAAGCGACGAATCGATCGCGGGGCCGGCGGCCGAGGCGGTTGCGAGCGTCAGCGCAACGGCGAGGGCCGCCGGCGCGATTTTCAAAGTCGCCGGCCGTTGGGGCTGCGCCCGCGCCGCTTCGGTTGGAAGGCCGGACCGATCTTCCAGCTCGTCTTACGCGGCAGCGACGTATCGACGTCGCCGCAGCCGATCGGGGTGAAGTCGCGGCAATCGTGCGGGCGCCCTTCGTAGATGCCGCAGTAGTGGCGCCCGCTGCGCGAGCCCATGAGGAAGACGCACTGATCGCCGAGATCGTCTCCGACCTTGCGCAGCCAGCCCACGTGGAAGCCGTCGGCAGAAGAACGTTCGACGACATAGCGGCGGAGCGTTTCATCATAGCTCATGCCGAGGTGGTCGGCGATGCGCTGCACGTCGGCCTGGCTGACGAATGGCTCGTAGCCGCTGCAGCACTCCGCGCACCCCGGAGGGCAGGCGATGTTGTCCGGCATGTCCTTGAGATGCTTTCGGGCCAGGTCGATGACGCGGGCAACGGCCTCCACGAATTCAGGGTCGTCGTTGTATTTGTAGACCCACTCGCGGTGCGTGATTTCGTTGACGTTATAATAACGCGTCGTCTGTTCGTCGAACTCCATCGTCACGTGCTCTTCGTCGATCTCGATCTTGTTGACGTGCTGCAGCGGACGAGCGTCGAGAAGCTCGGGATGCGTCGCTTGTCCGGTGCGGCGCGTGAAGTTTCGTAAAGTGGTAAGGTCGATCGTCTCCATAACGGCTCTTCGATTCCCGCGCCCTGCGGGTGCGGCCTCCGTTGGCATCAAAAGAGCGGAGCATGCAGACGGCAATCGGCGTCGATCTCGGCGGCAGTCACGTAACGGCGGCCGTCGTAACCGAGGATGGGAAGATCCACAGCCAGCACGAGGAGGACCTCGAGGACCTTCGCTTCGAGTCCGTGGTCGGTGCGATCGAAGAGATGGTTTCGCTGGCGCTGCGCGATGCCGGGCAGGTCAGCGGAATCGGTATCGGCTCGCCGGGGAACATCGACGCGGCTTCCGGCGCCGTGCTGTACAGCCCGAACTTCGGCTGGGAGAACCAGCCGCTGGGTGAGGCGCTGCGCAAGAAGTTCTCGGTTCCGGTCTACGTCGCCAACGATGCCCGATGTGCCACGCTGGGAGAGTATACGTTCGGTACCGGCCGCGGGACGAAAGACTTTGCGCTGTTGACCCTGGGAACGGGCATCGGCGGCGGGATCGTCGCGGGCGGCGAGCTGGTCCTGGGCTACCGTTGGGGCGCCGGCGAGATCGGCCATCATCAGATTCGGCCGACCGACGGTTTCGTCTGCGGGTGCGGAAAGATCGGCTGCTTTGAGGCTCAGGCTTCGGGAACCGGCTTGATCCGCCACGCGTTTGCAGTTGCGCCCTCGTTTCCGCGCAGCACGATGCTCGACGTCGCGCGCGACAAGCTCAGCTCCAAGAAGATCCGCAAAGCGGCGCAGGCCGGTGACGGCCATGCGATGGCCGCGTGGAAGCGCTTTAGCGCCGATCTGGCGATTGGGCTCGCGAATATCATCGCGTTCGTGAACCCCGAGAAGATCGCGCTCGGCGGCGGAGTCTCGAGTGCGGAAGACTACCTGCTCGACGCGGTCCGCGGTCCGGTGGATGCGCTGACCACGATGGTGCCGAAAGGAACGACGGAGATCGTGATTGCGTCGCTGGGGAACGACGCGGGTCAGGTCGGCGCGGCGACGATGGCGCTGCGCAGAGGATTGGTAGCGGGAGATGCGGTCGCGGTATAGACTTCTTTTTCTTGCGGGTCTGCTTGCACTGGGCGGCTTGCCGGCGCGTTCGCAGTCCGGTGACGCGATTCACAAGATCCGCCACATCGTCATCATCATGCAAGAGAATCGCTCGTTCGATACCTACTTCGGGACCTACCCCGGAGCTCAAGGTATTCCGATGGCGGACGGCGTGCCCGCGGTTTGCCTACCAAATCCGCGCGGAGGCAACTGCGTGCGGCCCTTCTACGATACGAAGGACGTCGATCGCGGCGGTCCGCACAACGCCAAAGCGGCGAGCGGCGACGTCGACGACGGACGGATGGACGGTTTTCTCGAGCAGTCGCGTCGCGCACGGCGCCCATGCCGCGATCCCAACGCACCGAACTGCGGGGGCTCGCCCGACGTGATGGGCTACCACGACGGGAGGCAGCTCGTCAACTATTGGCGCTACGCTCGCGACTACGTGCTGCAGGATCGACTCTTCGAACCAAATGCGTCGTGGAGTCTGCCGCAGCATCTCTTCATGGTTTCGGAGTGGTCGGCCGCGTGTTCGCGAATCGGCGACCCGATAAGCTGTATCAACGAACTGCAGAACCCCGACCTTCCGCCGGATTACGACAAGCGCAATAGTCGCGTCCACGCGCCCGGACATCCGGACTACGCCTGGACCGATCTCACGTACCTGCTCCACGCGCGCCACGTCAGTTGGGCCTACTACATCATGTCCGGTACTGCGCCCGACTGCGTCAACAACGAAGAGGATTGCGCGCCGATGGACCAGCGGTACCACACCCCGGGAATCTGGAACGTCCTGCCCTATTTCGATACGGTCAAAAAGGACGGCGAGCTCGGGAACATCCGCGATCTGCGCGATTTCTACACTGCCGCGCACAACGGCACGCTGCCCGAAGTCGTCTGGATCTGCCCGGCCGGCCCATTTAGCGAGCATCCGCCCGCATTAATCAGCCGCGGTCAGTCCTATGTAACCGGCCTCGTCAATGCGGTCATGCGAAGCCCCGATTGGAAGAGTACGGCGATCTTCTTGAGCTGGGACGATTGGGGCGGATTCTACGATCACGTCGTTCCGCCGCGCGTCGACCAGAACGGTTATGGCCTTCGCGTACCGGGAATTGTGATCAGCCCGTACGCTCGCCGCGGTTTCATCGACCACCAAACCCTCAGCCACGACGCCTACGTCAAATTCATCGAGGACGATTTCTTGGGCGGTTCGCGGATCGATCCAAGCACCGACGGCCGCCCCGACCGCCGTCCCACGGTTCGCGAGAACGTGGAAATCCTCGGCGACCTTCGTAAAGACTTCGACTTTTCTCAGGCGCCGCGCGCGCCCGAAGTGCTGCCCAACGCGATCGTCTGGAACGGCGTCGACGCCAAGTAGCTAGACTGCTGCGAGCGTTGGGTGCGCCGCGTGCTCGGTGATGTCGGAGATCAGTGCGGCGATGCGGCGAGAACTGCGGCGAGGCGCGACGACCTCCTGATTGTGCCGGATCATTTCGAGGCGATCCGGCGCGTCGATCAGCGTTTTGACCGCGCGCACGACGCCCGCGGCACCGTTGAGGGCGATGAGACCGAGGCCGTTGTGCCGTACGAAGTCGACGTTGCCGCGTTCCTGACCGGGAACGTAATCGTAAACGATGATTGGAAGCTGCGCGGCGTTGGCCTCGGCGAGCGTCCCCGGGCCGGCCTTGGTGACGAGCAGATCGACGGCCCGGAAATACTCGGGAATCTTGTCGGTAAAGCCGAGGACGTGCATCCGCGTCGGGAGCGACGGCGCGACGTCGCGCAGTTTTTGTTCCAGCGGTTCGTTGCGACCGCAGACGACGACGAGTTCGATCGGAAGCTTTGCGCGCGCCAGTGCCAGCGCCGTCGAGAGAAGTTTTCCTCCGCCCTCGCCGCCGGCCATCAGCATGACGACCGGTAAGTCGGGCGAGAGACCGAGCGCCGCGCGCAGGTTTTCCTTGCTTCCTGTTACGTCGTCGAATTTCGGATGGATCGGATGGCCGAGCAGATGCAGACGCGAGGTCGGGACGCCTCGCGATAGCGCTCGCTGGTAGACTTCGCGCGCGGGTACGACGACGGCATCGGCATTAGGCACCAGCCACGACTCGTGGACCTTCCCGAGGTCGGTAATGACCGTGATGACCGGAACGTGCTGCATGCGCGCATCGTCGCGGGCTCGCAACGCCGCGTGGTTAAGCAGCGGGTGAACCGAGATGATAACGTCGGGCTGGTAACTGATGAAGAGGTCGCGCAGACGCTCGCGATAGAGCGGCTCGCAAAAGCGCACGAGCGCCCGGTAGCGCCGCCGGCCATTGGTAGCGTAGTACAGCGCGCCGTAGACCGGCGGAGCGTAACGCAGGGCCATGCTGTATCCGAGGCCCAGCTGCGTCAGCGGGAAGGCACAATGAGCTGCGACATCTTCGATCCGGGTCTCGAAGGCGTTTGGCGCGCTGGGCTCCTCTAGCGCGGCCACGATCGCATTGGCGGCGCTGCGATGGCCGCCGCCGGTGTCCGAAATCAAAAGAAGCGCCCGTTTGGCCATTCGACCTCCCGATTAGGCTCTGGCCGGAACCCTCCTCGTTGTGCGCCGGCCGGCGTTTCGCGCTCTCCGGCTCGTTGGGGCGAGCCAAGCTAATAGCGCTCGAGCCGGCACATCGTAGAAACGAAAGATGTCGCCGAACTCGACATCCGGGTTTCGGTGGTGCCCGTCGTGGTCCTCGGGAAGCACGACACAGAGCGGGCGAAGGGTGCCTCGGACCCAGCCCGGAGTCCGCCATCCCAGCTCGGTCGTGTGCCGCCACCAGACGTGCAGCTGGCCGAGCAGGAGTCCGGCAAGCGCTCCCGGCCACGAGAGGTGCCAGACGACGGCGGCGGCGACGATGTAGGGTACGGCACCGAGAAATCCATCGAGCAGTACGGCCGGATCGATCGAGAGCACGGCGTGATCGAAGTAAGGACGGCGGCGGTCGTGGTGGGTGCGCAGGTGAAGCGTGAACCAAAGATGCTGCGGAACGTGATAGAAGAAGGTCGAACCAAAGTCTCCCACGACCAGCGTGACGATGAGAGCCGTAATGAAGAGCATGCGTTCCTTTCCCTCAGGCGGCCTTTTGCAGATTCACAGTATCTCGTTCGTTATGGCGGTCATAGTGTTGTGCACATGCACCATACCTACCATATACCATACTGGCGTCACGCCTAAAGCGCCCAGATTGCAGCGTGCTCTTAATATCGTACTAAGCTGGCCGGCGCCGGCTGACATCGACGCGCTTGCCGGAGCGGTGCTCTTGCGCGACGGCGGGCCCGTCGATGCGCCGGAGCTGGCGATTACGCGTGCGATCCTGCGAACGAATCCGCGGCTCGTGCAGGCGTACGCCCTCGTGTTTGCCGGAGCGACGACGCGCGCTGCGCGCGCGCACCTGCTTCCCCCCGAGTTTCTGGGAGCGATGCTGCTTCAGGAATCGGCATACGATCCGCAGGCCATCTCGTCGGCCGGTGCGATCGGGCTCGCGCAGTTCATGCCGGAGACCGCGGCGGGGATGGGGATCGATCCGTACGATCCGTTCGACTCGATCGACGGCGCGGCCGCGCTGGCGGGGAGCTACGTTGCCGCGTACCGCTACCGTTCGGGCGACCGCTATGCGCTCGCACTCGCGGCCTACAACGCGGGCCCGCTCGCGGTCGCGCGCTATGACGGCGTACCGCCGTATCCCGAAACGCGCGAGTACATCGCGCTGATCTACGAGCGCTGGGCTCGGATCCTGTCGTACGAGCGCCCGGCGGAATTCGCGTCGCAGCGTTGAAGCGTACCCGCCCATAGGAGGTGGTCGTGATCGGTTCGCCCGCACGCTGTGCCCTCGTCGCGCTGCTCGCTCTCGTGCCGGCCGGATGCGGGTTCCAAAGCAGTCCGGCTCAAGGCCTGAACTTTGCGGCGCCGCTCGGCTGGAAAGCCTCCCCCGGGGTCCTGGGCTTCATGCAGTTCTGGCGCGCCCCGGCGAACAACGGCGAGTTCCTGATGCTCTTTCGCTCGCCGAAGAGACTGACGCCCGACGACATCTTCTCGAGCGATCGCATGAAGGATACGCTGCAGGACGCCTCAATCGTCCGGCGCCAGCCGATCACGATCTGCGGGAGACAGCCGGCCACCTACGTCGAGGCCCGCGGCTCGTCCTCAAAGGGGCGCTCGGACCGCGTCGACCTCGTGCTAAGCGACGTCGGCGGCACGTCGTACATCGCGATGTACGTGCGGCCGGTTGACGCGCCGCCCAATCCGATGGCGATGGCATCCCTGAGAGAGCTTTGCGCGAAACCGTGATCGTTTGGCGCAGCGCAGTGCGTTAAGACAGCTCTTCGCGCGACAGCCCCTCGGGTGGACTGCGCCGCAATCGTCGGGGCCGCCCCTGCGGCGCGTCTTGAGTTGGCCCGCGCTGACGGGAATCGGGCTCGGAACGATGCTCGGCGGCATCTTTCCGACGATCGGCGCCGGAGCGCACGCCGCCGGGCCCGCCGTCATCCTGGCGTACGTCCTTTCGGGACTGGTCAGCCTCTGCGTCGCGCTGTGCTATGCGGAGTTTGCGTCGATGGTGCCCGTTGCGGGAAGCGCCTACACGTACGCTTACGCAACGATGGGCGAAATCGTCGCCTGGATCATCGGCTGGGATCTGATCTTGGAGTACGGCCTGTCGCTCGCGCCGACGGCGTCATCGCTCTCCGACTACCTCCAGCACATGCTCGCCAACGTGGGAATCGTTCTTCCCATGTGGGCGCAAACCGCGAACGTCCACGCGAGTCATCCCCAGATCGATCTCTTCGCCTGCATCGTGACGCTCGCGGTGACCATGCTGGTCGCGAGCGGCATCAGAGAATCGGCGAGCGTGAACGGCGCGCTCGTAATCGTGCAGATCGTATCGATGATTGTCTTCATCGTCGCGGTCGCGCACGCCGTGCACCCGTCGAACCTGCGGCCGTTCGCGCCGATGGGGTATCACGGCGTTCTCGCGAGTACCGCGCTGGTTTTCTTTGCCTACATCGGCTTCGATACCGTAACGGTGGCGTCGGAAGAGGCAAAACAGCCCGAGCGCAACGTGCCCATTGGCATCATCCTCGCGCTGACGCTGGGCGGTATTCTCTACGTCGCGCTGACGCTTTGTACCGTCGGCGTGGTGCGTTTCGACCGGCTTTCCGACGGAGCGGCGATGCTCGACGCCTTGGCGGCGGTGAGCAAGAGCCACGCGCTCTATTGGATCGTAGCGATCGGCGGATTGGCCGGAAACGCCACCGTGATGCTCACCTCGCTGCTCGGACAGGTGCGCATTTTCTACGTGATGGCGCGCGATCGAATGCTGCCTCCCGCCGTTGCGCAGATTCACCACGTCTTCCGAACGCCGGCGCGCATGACGATAATCACGGGAAGCATCGTCGCGATCTTTGCCGCCGTGCTTCCGCTGACGCAGCTGCTGCTGCTCGTCAACATCGGCACGCTCGCGGCATTCGCGATCGTCTGCGCGGGCGTACTGGTTCTACGAATCGTCAATCCCTCGGCGGCGAGGCCCTTCCGGGCACCGCTGGTGCCGCTCTTTTCGATCGTGGGTGCGGCGGCGTGCCTCTATCTGATCAGCGGCTTGCAGGTCGCGACCTGGGTGCGCTATGGGATCTGGTTCGGTGTCGGAATCCTGGTCTACGCCCTCTACGGATTTCACAATTCGCGCCTGCGGTTCGAGGCCGTCGAGCCCTAAAAGTGCAACCCTGGGGGCGATCCTTGTTTATAAGCACCACCTACATGGGAACTAGGGGGCTCAGTTGAGCTTGCAAACCGCGGTCTCCGACCGCTTCGAACTCGTCACCGTACCCCCGGCGAAGGGGCTGCCCTCCTTTGCCGAGGTCGTCGCCGGGGGCTTGAGCGCATCGCCCAAGCGCCTGCCGTCGAAATATTTCTATGACGAGGTCGGCTCCGCGCTCTTCGACGCGATCACGCGGCTGCCCGAATACTACCTGACGCGCGCTGAAACCCAGATACTCTCCGAGTGGGGGTGGCAGATCGTGCGGCTGCTCGATGCGCCGGTCGACTTTCTCGAACTCGGAAGCGGAAGCGCGGTGAAGACGCGGCTGCTCATCGGCGAAGCGCTGCGCGTTCAAGGAGAGTTGCGCTACAGTCCGATCGACATCTCGACCGAGGCGATCTGCGCCTCGTCCCTCGCGCTCGTCGAGAGTTATCCGGGATTGCGCGTGCGCGCGTATGCCGGAGATTATTTCGACGTGCTCGGATCGCACGCGGTGCATTCGGACCGCAAGATGCTCGCGATGTTCATGGGATCGAACATCGGCAACTATGAACCCGAGGAAGCGCAGCGGCTTTTGCGGCTCCTCGGCTCCGCCCTGCGCCGCGGCGACGGATTGTTGATCGGCACCGATCTGAAAAAGGATCCCGCGACGCTTGAGCTCGCCTACGACGATCCGGCCGGCGTTACGGCTGCCTTCAATCGCAACCTGCTCGCGCGCATCAATCGCGAGCTGGGCGGGGACTTCGATCTGCGCAACTTCCGGCACGTCGCGCAGTACGAGGAGGCCCAGGGCCGCGTTGCCTCCTTCCTCGAAGCGCGCGAGCGTACGCTCGTTCACATACCTGGTGCCGCGTTCGACGCCGCGTTTGAGGCGGGCGAGCGCATCCACACAGAGTCTTCGTACAAATTCGCCGAGGCCGACGTAGCGCGACTCGCGGCCGACGCGGATTTTCGAGCGGTCTCAGTCTGGCGGGACCGCGCCAAGCGCTTCAGCGTCAGCCTCCTCGTGAGGAACTAAAGAAGGCTGTAGAACCGTTTATTGGAAGTAACGCCCCGACGCGCTAGCCTGGCGCGTTACACCTCATTGTTGCGACGGGGACTTCCATGAAACCACGCCTACTGCTCTTTATTTTCGCCTGCGCCTGCATCGCCGGATGCCGCGGAGCCAGCGGACCAACCGGCGCGCTCCCACCGGGAACGGCTGCGGGGCCGCAATCGCTGCCGCAGGCCGGCCCGGGCGCGAACGCAACGCCGGATTACAGCGTGAACGAACTGCCCGAACCGCCGGTCATCAAGGCCGTTCACGGCGTCGCGAACGTCTCGCTCATCGCCGACGTGAACCCGGCGACCGGATTGCCGACCTTCCGCTACGACGGCATGCAGGGGGTCATCCCCACGATCGAGGTAAAACCCGGCGAGACTTTTAAAGTCGACCTTACCGACGATCTGCCGGCCAGCGGCAAGATGTACGATGACATCAATCTCCACTTTCACGGCCTGACGGTCTCTCCGCGGGGTAATGCCGACGACGTTCTTTTCCGGCTCGCGACGCCGGGGCAAAGCCTCCACTACGTCGTGCACGTTCCGAAGAACCAAGAGCCGGGTCTCTACTGGTACCACCCGCACGTTCACGGGCAGACCAGTTACCAAGTCGGTGAAGGCGGCGCATCCGGCGCCATCATCATCGACGGGCTCGAGCAGCACATCCCCGCCCTCGCGAAGATGAAGCAGCGCGTTATCATTGTCCGCTCGACCGGCGTCGGCATCAACGCCCCGCCGCACGATGGCGGCATGGACATGTCGGACAACGACATGTCCGATCAGAATATGTCGAATGCTCCCGACGACGCATTAGATAAGCTCGGGATTCAAAGCATGACCGATATGAGCGGAAAGAACGGGATCAATCCCGACGGCAGCAACAAGACCCCGTGCTCGGCCAAGAGTAAAGACCTGCTGACGACGACGCTCAACGGCGCGTACCGGCCCCTCATCACGATCTCGCCCGGCGAGAAGCAGTTCTTCCGGGTCGTCAATGCGACCGGCCATAAGACGCTGAAGCTCAACTTGGAAGACGAAGACGTTTCGCTCGTCGCGATCGACGGCTTTGCGCTCGATACCTACCCGGGCACGCCCGAGTTTCAGAAACGCCACTTCCTTATCATTCCGCCCGCGGCTCGCGCGGAGTTCATCGTGACTGGTCTGCCCAAACGCGATCGGCTTCGCACGCTCTGTTACAATACCGGTCCGAACGGCGATCCGGATCGTCAGATCTTCTTAGCCACTATCGTGCCGCCGCCGCACAAAGAAGCCGGCTACTACGGGCCGGTAGCGGTCGCCGCCCCGCTGGTGCCCAACGACTATAACACGGGCCTTCCGCGTCCCACGGTCAAACGCGTCGTGATCTTCAGCGAAATACTGAAGCCGCGCTTTTTCATCAACGGCAAAGCGTTCAACATCCACTCCAAGCCGATGTTCGTCGTGCACAGCGGGACGACCGAGGAGTGGACTATTGAGAACGTTACGCAGGAGGTTCACGATTTCCACATTCACCAAATCCATTTCTTGGTGGAGAGCGTGAACGGCGTAAAGGTGGAACATCCGTACTGGGCCGACAGCGTCGTGGTTCCTCATCGCATTACCAATGGCAAGAAGGCGACGCCCGGTACGCTCGTGCTCTTGATGGATTTCCGCGATCCCGTTATCCGTGGCGAGTTCGTCTTCCATTGCCACATCTTGGATCATGAAGATCTAGGAATGATGGCCAAGATCGAAGTCATCTAAGGGCCGTTATTTCGCCGATCTCGTTGTCGCCGGGGGCCTCGTTTGCGAAGCAAACTTCGTCCCCCGGCTCCTAGAGCTCGACGAAATCTCGGCCCTAGAGCACGCGCCTCGATTCATTATTTCGCGGATCTCGTTGTTGCTAAGATCCGGGCTCCTCGCCGATGAAATGAGCGCGGCTCAGTTGTTACCTTGGTGCGGTTCGGCGTTCGACGAAGCGTAGTGAGGCATCCGCGGCGATCGCCAGGAGGCACGCGGCGAGGCTTCCGGCGACGATCATCTGCGGCTGATGCAGGGTCAGCCCGTTGAAGATCAGCACGCCGAGCCCCACGCCCCCGACGTAACCGCCGAGCGTTGCGATAGAGATCAAGGCGATCGCGGCGACTCGGACGCCGCCGATGAGTATGGGGAGCGCCTGCGGGAACTCTACTCGCAGCAGTACCTGGAACGGCGACATCCCGAGCCCCCGTGCCGCGTCGATCTGCGCCGGATCGACGGCATTGATGCCGGCGACGACGTTGCGCGCCAGCATGAACTGCGCGTAGACCACCAATGCGGCGAAGATCGGCGTAAAGCCAAGGCCGAAGAGTTCGACGAGCATCGCCAAGAGCGCGAGGCTCGGAATCGTATAGATAGCCCCGAGTATGCCCAGCAGCCAGGGCGCGACGTGTGGCCGCCGCGCAGCCCACAAGCCCAGGGGAACGGCAATGACGGCCGCGGCTGCGAGCGAGACGGCGACGATTTCCAGGTGCTCGAGCGACAACGCCGCCACGCGGGCGGCGTGCGAGAAGAGATAGTTCATTGCGCCGAGCTTCGCAGTTGATCCCGAGTGTGCAGGAAATAGCGGCGATACACGTCGTCGCCCGCGTGCGTGAGATCGCGTACGTAGCCGGTCGCCGGGTTGTCGAAGAGCTCGAGCGGCTGGGCCGCCTGCTCGATGCGGCCCGAGCGCATTACCACGATGCGGTCGGCCAGACGAAACGCCTCGTCGACATCGTGCGTCACGAAGAGTGTCGTCGTCGTCAGTTCGCGCACGATGCGAATGAGTTCGCGCTGCAGCGAGGTGCGCGCCACCACATCTACCGCGCCGAAAGGCTCGTCCATCAGCAGCGCCCGGGGCCGGACCGCGATCGCGCGCGCTACGCCGATCCGTTGAGCCTCGCCGCCGGAAAGCTGGCTCGGGCGCCGATCTCGGTATCGCGCGGGGTCGAGCCCGACGAGTTCGAGCAGTTCGTCGACGCGCCGCGCGATCTCCGCGGGCTTCCAGCCCAGCAGCGACGGAACCACGCCGATATTCTGCGCAACGGTCATGTGCCCGAAGAGTCCGATTGCTTGAATGACGTATCCGATGCTGCGGCGGAGTTGCACCGGATCGAGTTCGGTCACGTCCCCTCCGTCGAGCAGGACGCGGCCCGCATCGAGGCTCACCAGGCGGTTCACCGTTCGCAGGAGGGTCGACTTGCCGCAGCCCGAGGGGCCGAGGATGACGACGAGCTCTCCGCCGCCCAGCTCGAGCGATACGCCGTCGACGGCGTTGCGATCGGAGTTTGGATAACGGACGACGACTCCGTCGAAAGCGATCGAAGCCGGCGTCACGTTTTCGGTTCCGCGCCGTGGCGCGATTTGAGAAACGCGGCCGCGACGTCGGCCGGGTCCTGTTGTCCGGTCTCGATCTCGGCGTTCATCCTGCGCGCCGCGCTGTCGGTGATCGCCGGCGAAACGGCGTTGAGAACGCGGGCGATCTGGGGCCGAGCGGTCAGGGCCGCGCGTCGCACGACAGGGGCGACGTTATAGGCCGACCAGAAGTGCTTGTCGTCACGCAGAACGACGAGCTCGTCGGAGGCGATAGCCCCGTCGGTCGTAAATGCGCTCGCGACGTCGGCGTTGCCGTCGAGCAGGGCTCGATACTTCAGTGCGATGTCGTAGGTTCGCACGGATGCGAATTGAAAGCCGCCGTAAGCGCGCTGCAGGCCCGGCAATCCATCGGGTCGGGCCAGGAACTCCTGAATCGTCGCGAGGCGGAGGTGCGATGCAGCGGCGGCGACGTCGGAGAGCGTGAGAAGATGACGCTTCGCCGAGATCTCTCGAGTCGTCGCGAGCCCCTGCGAATCGTTCATCGGCGACGGCGGCAGCCAAATGATGCCGTAGCGCTGCTCGAAGACTTGCGCGACGACGCGGTAGGCCTCGCGCGCGTCTGAAATCGGTGCGCGGTGCAAGACGTCGATGAGCGCCGTTCCGGTGTACTCGGGATAGAGATCGATATTACCGCGTCGCATGGCCGCCATTGCAATCTGCGTGGAACCGAGGTTGAAGATGCGCTCGACCCGCATGCCGGCGTTTTCCAGCGCCTGTGCGTAGATCTCTGCGATCAGAAAGGACTCGGTAAAGTTCTTCGAGCCGACGCGAACGCGAGAAGCATCGAACGCGCAGCACGGGAGCAGCGCTGGCCCGGCCAGCAGCGCGATGGCGCGACCGCGCGAGAAGTTCACCATCGCTCCGCCCAGCGCCGGCCCAGGAGGCCCAAGAGAAGATCGGCTCCCAACGCGAGGGCGGCAACCAGTGCGGCGCCGATAAAGAGCAGTGCCGCATCGTCGGTCTGTAGACCGCGAACGATCTCGTCGCCGAGGCCTCCGGCACCGATGAAGGTCGCCAGCGTGGCGCTGGCAATCGTCTCAGTCGTCGCGGTGCGCAGGCCGACGAATGAGACGGGCAGCGCCAACGGCACGACGACCCGGCCGAAACGCTGCACCGAGGTCATGCCCATACCGGCCGCCGCGTCGAGCGCGGCAGCCGAGACGCCGCGGATCCCGAGGTCCACGCTGATGACGATCGGCGGAATGGCGAGCAGCGCAAGCGCGACGATCGCCGGCGTGGTGCCGACGCCGAGCCAAGGCAGCAACAGCATCAGCACCGCGAGACTGGGGAGCGTGCGTCCGATGCCGGCCAAAGAAAGGACGGCGCCTCGCAGCCGAGAGGCTTGCGCGGCCAGAATTCCCAGCGGCAACCCCGCCGCTAGGGCCAAGCCCAGTGCGGAGAACGCGAGCTGCAAGTGCTCGCCCACGTGCGCGACGAGGTCCATCGAGGCCATCCCTGCCGTTTTTTGTCCAACGGAAGGCGAAACCCGGCCCCGAGAGCTAAGCAAAGAGACCACTTGTGATCGCGAAACCGCTCCCGGCCCAGCCAGCGCCTCCCACAGTCGCCCTCGACGACCCGTCGCTTTACATCAGCCGCGAACTCTCGTGGCTCGAGTTCAATGACCGAGTCCTTGAGGAAGCCCTCGACGCGCGCAACCCGTTGATGGAGCGCCTCAAGTTCGTCGCGATCTACGGTACGAACCTCGACGAATTCTTTATGATTCGCGTGGCCGCGATCAAGCAGCAGATCGAGGCGCAGGTCGTCCGCCGCTCCGAGGACGGGCGAACGCCCACGGAGCACCTCGCCGCCATCTCGGCGCGCCTGCGCTCGTCGCTCCCGCAGCAGATGCACCTGCTCAACGACGGCCTGCTCCCGGCACTCGAGCGTGAGGGCATCCGTCTGTTGCGCGTCGCCGAGCTCGACGACGAGACCCAGGCCGCGCTCGAGCGAACCTTTGACGACAGCGTCTTCCCGGTGCTGACGCCGCTGGCCGTCGATAGCGGGCACCCGTTCCCCTATATCTCGAATCTCTCGCTCTCGCTAGCCGTCGAGCTCGAGGAGCCCACCAGCGACGGTGTTGAGCTGCACTTTGCGCGCGTAAAGATCCCGCCGACCCTTCCGAGATTCGTGCCGGTCGAGGGCTCGAGCGAACGCACCTTCGTGCTGCTCGAAGACTTGATCGCCCATCATCTCGACGGGCTCTTCCCCGGAATGCACGTGCGGGATTCGTATCTCTTCCGGGTAACGCGCGACGCCGACCTGGATTTGCAAGAGGACGAGGCCGACGATCTGCTCCGGGCGATCGAGTCGGAACTTCGCCGGCGCCGCTTCGGCGAACCGGTGCGCCTAGAGATCGAGCGCGGCATGCCCGAGTACATGCGAGACTTCCTATGCACGTCGCTCGAGCTCGAAGCCGTCGATTGTTACGAGATCGAAGGGCTGATGGCGTTGAGCGATCTCTGGCAGATCGTCAACCTGCCCGGCTACGCGCACCTGCGCGACAAGCCGTTCATGCCGGCGATCCCCAAGCGTCTCATCGGCGTGACGGATATCTTCGCACAGATTCGCGACGGCGACGTTCTTCTGCACCATCCGTACGAGTCGTTCGACCCGGTGATCCAGTTCTTGCAGCAGGCCGCGGAGGACGAAAAGGTTCTTGCCATCAAGGCGACCCTGTACCGCACGTCGGGGAAGAACTCGCCGATCGTACGAGCGCTTTTGACCGCAGCGGAGAACGAAAAGCAAGTCGCCGTCGTCATCGAGCTCAAAGCGAGATTCGACGAAGAGAACAACATCGAGTGGGCCAAGCGCCTGGAGCGCGCCGGGGCGCATGTAGTCTACGGGTTTGCCAATCAGAAGGTCCACGCGAAGACGCTGCTCGTCGTCCGCGAAGACGAAGACGGACTGCGCCGCTACATGCACTTTGGAACCGGAAACTACAACGAGAAAACGGCGCGCCTCTACACGGACCTCAGCCTCTTCACCTGCCGCCCCGAGATCGGAACCGACGACGCGCAGCTCTTCAACGCGCTCACGGGTTTTTCGAAGGTTACCGATTACGAGGATCTTTGGGTCGCGCCGGTGACGCTGCACCGCGAGCTGATCGCGCGAATCGACCGGGAAACAGAGCACGCGCGCGCGGGTCGCCGCGCCGGCATCCGGGCAAAGATCAACGCCATCACCGAAGGCGACGTCGTGCGCGCGCTCTACCGCGCGTCGCAGGCGGGGGTACCGGTCGACCTCCTCGTCCGCGGAATGTGCGTCCTGCGGCCCGGTATCGCCGGCGTGAGCGAGAACATTCGGGTGCGCAGCATCGTCGGACGCTTCCTCGAGCACTCGCGAATGTTCGTCTTCGAAAACGGCGGCGAGCTGGAGGTTCACATCGCCAGCGCCGACTGGATGGGCCGAAACCTCGACCGCCGCGTCGAGCTGGCGGTACCGGTTTTGGACCCGGTAATGGCCGAGACGGTCGCTTCGCAAATCCTCTCAGTCTTGCTCTCCGACAACGTCAAGAGCCGCGAGCTGCAAAGCGACGGCAGCTATCGCCGCTGCACGCCCGGCACGGGTCAGATGCCCGTCGATGCGCAGCGCGTCTTTCTCACGCAAGCGCAAGCGCTCGCGTAATCATCAGACCAATAATTCGTTAAGACTGCGGTAAAGACGCCTTAACTCGCAGGCACGTAGCCGGCGAGTATGTACCGCCCCGGAAGCGGCTACTCCGGTGCGTTGCGTTCGGTACGCAACGAATTGTCCGTTCGCCTTCGGCTTTTCGAACTGCGCGATCGACGGCAGCAACGTCACCTTCGCGAGCTCGACGACGGCGCACAACGATCCGCGCCTCGGATTGGTCTGGCAGCCGTCGCACGACCTTGCCGTCCGGTTTGCGGCGGGCAGCGCGATCGCACCGCCCTACCTCGATCTGTTGAGCCAGGTGACGGCGCCGACCGCTCTTTGGGACCAGCAGACCAACATCGCAACCCTGACGAAGAACAGCGGGCAGCTGCTCCCGGAGACGGCCTTCGGGTACGATCTGGGTGCGGACTACCGGTTCAAGGACGGCGCGACGGTCGCATCCGGCGACGTCTATGAAAATAACCTCTTCAATCACTACTTCGGGGAGACGCTCTACAGCGGCATGACCTGCGCTCAGGCCCCGTACCCCTGCCTCTCCGAGAGTGGGATGAAGGCGCCCGGTGCGACGCCGCTCTACTACGCGCTCAACACCAACATCAGCAATTTCCGCTTTGAGGGGATCGAGTTGCAGCTGCAGCGCGCACCGCACGTTGGCTGGGGCTTCGATCTCGCCGGCTCGCTGATGCGCGGCTACGTTTATAATTTGCCGCCGTACTTCTATTGCAGCAGTCCCGGCCCACGCTGCCAATACAACCAGAATCTCAACATCATCGCGAATCAGAACCTCAACGGCGAGGGTATCGGTACGGTCGCCTTCTCGCCGTTTTTCGGTTTTGGAAGCACCGTCGGATCGCTCAATACGCGCATTCCGTACGCGCAAGGCAACGCGTCGCTCTCCTATGCGTTTCCCAACGGGGCCTACGCCCTGCTCGGAACGACGTACTACGGAAATAACAACTCGTACAACGAGCCGCCGTTTGGGTACGGGTACGTTACGCTGCGCTACTCCGTGACGCGCTCGCTGGCGCTGCAGATCTCGGGAAACAACATCTTCAACGCGTGGTCCGGCGTCGTGCCGATCTACGGAGGGGGCGTATCCATTCCGCTCGCCGGGGGCGGAACGGCGGCGACGCTCGGCAACGTCCTCGGACCCGCAACCTGGACGGTGCTGGTAACGAGCACCGGAGTCGCCCTTTAGAGCTTGTCCGAGATTCGCGCGGCTTTACCGAGGGCGAGGACCACGTTCCATTCATGCGGCATGACGGGCTGCACCGAAAGGCGCTGGCCGCGGCGTAGCAAGGCCATGCCCACTAGCCGCGGTTCCGCGCGTATTTGGGCGAGGGTGACGGGCCGGTCGAATGCTTTCTCGTACTCGACGTCGACCATGAACCAGATCGGCTTGTCCGGCTTTGCGCGTCCGTCGAAGTACTCGCCGGCGCGATCGAACTGCGTGAAATCGGGGTAGGCCGCTTTTACGACCCGGCAAATGCCGACCGCAGCCGGTTGGGCGATGCTCGAATGATAGAAGAGCCCCAGATCGCCGAGCTTCATCTCCATCATGTTGTTGCGTGCTTGAAAGCTGCGCACTCCCGTCCACGGCGTGTTGCCGTCCGTGCGAAGCTGTTCGAACGAATAGGCCCCCGGTTCGGTCTTGAACAGCCAGTAGCGCGGCATTAGGGCGCGCTGCTAATCGTTACCGCTTTGCTGACGCGCGAAGGGTGAAGAACGAGGTAGGCTTGGCCGCCCGCCGGGTACTTCCAGAGCGCGATGTTGCTGCCCGGCGTCGCGACGAGCGTATGACCGTCGATCCACGATTGTCCCGGCTCACCCGCGTGCCAGTTCTTGAACTGGCTCGATCCCAGAATCGTCGCCCGGTCTCCGGAGATCTTTAGGCGATAGATGTGCTCGAAGATGCGCTCTTTATTGTGCTCCGAGTCTTGGAACGACTGCAGCGCGAAGTGAGCGCCGTCCCATTGAACGTGGTCGACACCCCCGAGCGTCTGATCGAGGTTGATCGTTGCGAGTTGCCGGCTCCCCTTGACAAGTTCTACGCCGACATTGCCGCCGCTGGTCACGAACAGATCGCCGCCGGCATCGTACCCGGCTTGCGGATTCGCTCCGAGCGCGCGGCTCATAAACGTCGTCGGCGTGCCGTGCGCGCCCGCGTAGACTTCGATCATTGGTGCAAAGTTGCGGCTGTTGTAACTAGTGACGGCGAGATCGCCGCTCCCCCGGTCGCTCGAGCAGCTGACCGGGATTTCGCGCTTCGGAAGATTCAGCGTTGCGACCGGCGACGTGCCGCCGTGCGCGAACTCGTAGACGTAGCCCGCGGCCGACGGCTCCGCGCCGTTTTTGCCGGCGACGACGAAAACGTCGCCCGTTGCGTCGGAACACATGCCGTGAATCGTTGCCGCGGTGCTGAACGTGCCGATGAGGCGTCCGCCCGGATACGAATAAATCGTTCCTTCGCGCTGGGCGCCGACGTAGAGGAGATCGCCGCTGCCGCGAGCCGCCCGATGCGCAGAAGCCTGCTGTGCGGGCACCGCCGGAGCCGCCTGCATTTGGTTTCCCGCGCAGGCGGAGAGAGCGGCAAATGCAGATAGGCACGCCGCGCAGCGCGCCTTCTCAAGAAGCTTCAGCATACGGGCGCCTTTCGCGGGGCGTGAGGTATGCCCTGGCTATCCGAGCGCCCCCTATGCTATCGTGGGGGCGGCCATGCAGCAGCGAATTATCCGTGCGGCCGAGCACGGTTGGGAAGGTGTGGAACCCAGCGGTTACGACCCGAACGCGCCCCGTACGGGCGTCGCTCGTCACACGATCGTCGGAACCCGCAAGAACGATGCAAGCGAGCCGGGACCCAAGATGGAGTTGCGCTACTTTGAAGTGGCTCCCGGAGCCGCGTCGCGTCTCGAGAAGCACGAGCACGAGCACTACGTCGTCGTGCGGACGGGCCTCGGCTACGCCGTTATCGGCAACGACGTCACGGAGCTTAGCGCGGATGACGTCGTCTACGTCGGCCCACACGAACTACATCAGTTCGTCAACCGTGGCGAGACGCCGTTCGGCTTCTACTGTTTCGTCGAGAGTTGCCGCGATTTTCCGCAAGTCCCGAGCAGCGAGGAACTCGAGCGGCTGAACGCTTCGCCGGCTGGAGCGATCGCGAAGCCGAACGCCGTTCCGCCTCCGGTTAAACGTTAGGAGCCTAGGAGCCGGTCTCGACCGGGCGCGAGGTATCGGCGACCCACTCGCTCCACGAGCCGTTGTAGATGCGTGAGCCGGTGAGTCCCGCGTGTTCCATCGCCAGCACGTTGACCGCGGAGGAGACGCCCGAACCGCACTGATGGATCGTCCGTTGCGCGTCGAGCGCTGCCTGCGCGAACTCGCGCCGCAGGCTTTCGGGCGATTTCAGCGACCCGTCGGCTTCGAAGTTCGCTTTGAACCAGCGGTTGCGGGCTCCCGGGATGTGGCCGCCGACCGGGTCGATCGGCTCGGTCTCCCCGGAGAAACGCTCGCGTGCCCTCGCGTCGAGCAGCTGCGTCGCTTCGTCGTGCAGGTTGGCGAGAACGTACTGCGCGTCGACGACGAGTTCCGGGCGTAAGCGCACGCTGACGCGGCCTTCGCGCGCGGGCACCGACGGCGCAGCCGTTACGGAGTAGCCCGCTTTCGTCCACGCGGCGAGGCCGCCGTCGAGAATCGCCACCGAATCGTGACCGATCCAGCGGCACAGAAACCACAAGCGTGCGGCAAACATGTCGCCGCCCGCGTCGTAGGCAACGATTTGCGTGCCGTCTTCGACACCGAGCCCGGAAAGAAACTGCGCGAAGACTTGCGGATCGGGGAGCGGGTGGCGGCCGTTGCGGCCGGTTTTTTCGCCCGCGAGATCCTCCTCGACGCCGGCGAAGAAGGCGCCGGGAATGTGCGACTCCTCGTAAAGCCGCCGCCCGAGCGCAAAATCGCCGAGCGAGTGACGGCAGTCGATAACGACCAGTTCGGCTGAGCCGAGCCGTTCGTAGAGTTCCCGCGGGGCGACGATCGTCGTGAACGCCACGAGGCTAGTGCAGATTGATCGTTTGCTTGGGCTCGGGCGGCGCGGCTCCAAAGGCCTCCTCGAGCGCGGCCTTCAACTCCCCACTCTGCGCCATGGGTTCGAGCACGTCGGTATCTCCGTAAAATTTTCCGTTGATGAAAACTTTCGGCAGCGTCGGCCAATCGGTCAGCTCCGAGAGCGCTTCGCGCTTGGGAAGATTTTCCAAGACGTCGACTACTTCGAACGGATAGCCGTAGCGATTGAAGAACTCGATCGTCTCGAGCGTGAATCCGCAACGCGGAGCGGTCTTGGTTCCTTTTCCAAAAATTACGATGCGGGCGCCGGCAATCTCGCGCGCGATCTCCTCTTTCAAATCCTCGGGCATAAAACGAGTTCTCCTTAACTTTCGTCAACGATGGTCTTGAGTTCGACTGCATGAATGCGCCCGTCGTCGAGCGCCGCCCGCAGCGCGGATAGCACGAGCCGGTGCTGGTCGAGCTTCGACTGATCGCGAAAGGCCTGCGAGCGTACGGTGACGTTGAAATGGTCCATCGTTCCGGTTCGATCCTCGATGTTGACCTGCGCGTCGGGAAGCCGCGCGACGATGAGGCCCGCCAACGCGTCGTAGTCGATCACGATCGCAAACGCGGCGAGTTCGCGTTGAGGCTGTCCGCCAATTTACGCGCCTCGCCGAACGTTTCCGGCAGCCGGTCGGCGCTCTTCGAAAGCGCCGTCGTTACGCCGCCGGCGAGTATGATTCCGGTTACGCCGAGCAGGATCGCCGGGACGCCGGTGGCGCGCAGCGGGCCAATTTCGATCGTGAAGCTCTTTTGTACGCGCGCGAAACCGCGGAGAAGTGCGCGCAGCGTCCGCGCTCGATTATTCATGCAGCAGCGTTTTACGTCGAATCGTCCGGGAAGGCCTGGCACCCTTGCGGCCGAAGCGAGCAAGCCATGTTTTTCTGCAATGCCAAGGGAGCGCACGAATGACGAGGATGCGGGCCGTGCGGCTGCACGAGATCTCGGGGCCGCAGGGCCTGCGTCTCGACGAAGTTGCGCTGCCGGTGCCGGCGCCCGGTGAGGTACTCGTTCGAGTTCGGGCGGCGGCGTTCAATCGCCGTGACGTCTTCATCACGCAGGGTCTTTACCCGAAGATTGCGTTACCCGTGATCCTCGGAGCGGACGGTGCCGGCGAGCTCGTTGAAACCGGCGAGGAGGTGGTCATCGATCCGATGCTGGCGTGGGGAAATGACCCACGCGTCTGGGATCCCGAGACGGCAAACATCTTGGGCATGCCCCACGACGGAACGTTCGCGGGTTACGTTGCCGTACCGAAAGCCAACGTCTACCCCAAGCCGGCGAACCTCTCTATGGAGGAGGCCGCGGCGATTCCGCTCGCGGGTTTGACGGCCTATCGCGCGCTCTTCAAGCGCGGCGCCTTAACGCGCGGCGAAACCGTACTGATACCCGGCGTCGGCGGCGGCGTCCAGACCTTCGTACTGCTCTTTGCCAAGCACGCCGGTGCGCGCACGATCGTTACGTCGAGCAGCGACGCAAAGCTCGAACGAGCGAAGGCGCTCGGCGCCGATCTCTGCCTCAACTACCGCACCGATTCCGACTGGCGGAAGGCGCTTCGCGCCGGCCCGATCGATCTGGTCGTCGACTCGACCGGAGGGGAGACGCTGCGCGTGGCGCTCGAGGCCGTGCGGCCCGGAGGACGCATCGTTATCTACGGAGGAACCAACGGCGAAGCGAGCATCAAACTCTTCCCGCTCTTTTGGAAGCACGTAACGATCCTCGGTACGTCGATGGGAAGTCCCCAGGATTTTGAAGCTATGCTCGATCTCTTCGCGGCGGGTCTGCGTCCCGTCGTCGACTGCGTCTTTCCGCTCGGGGATGCGCCGGCCGCGGCGCAGCACTTGCTCGACTCCAATCAGTTCGGCAAAGTCGTACTAAACGTCGACGGCTGACGAGCCTTCCGGCGCGCCGTCGCACGTACCGTTGGGCGGGGGATCGTCTCGATAGATCGGTCCAGCGTGCGCGACCGGCATTCCCTCGTTGGGATAGAGTATCACCGAGACCTTCTCGTTCGGCGTTAACTCGCGTTCGCATTTGATCACCGCCCGGGATCGGGATTTCCCGTCGCCGCCGATCCAAAGATCGAACCACAACTTCTTGCAGCCGTTGCTGCCGCTGCCTTTCTTCGGACCGGACGCGGCGCAGAGGTCTTCGCGAATGAAGTACTGCTTGATGAACGGCACGTAGATCTTGATGCCGTAGGGAATCTGCTTGTCGTTCGCGCGTTCCGTTGCGAAGGTCGTCGGATTGCAGTACGTTCCGTCACCGCCCGCCCGTTTGTGGATGACGCCGTGGGCGATCTTATTGCCGGGCGGTGAGTTGTCCGGCCAGCCGTAGAAGGTAATCGTCGCGGAGACCGTCTGCGGATCTTGCTTGACGGCGTAACACGAGGCGTGATTCGCGGGCGCGGCGCCGGGAGGAAGCAAAGGGCCGGCGGACCGGCCGCAAGAGGCGAGCGCGACGACGATCGTAAGGAGGAGCCAGCGGCGCGGGCGCATCGGCATGACGCGTGGTTCGAAGCGCCTCAGGAGCCCCCTTCGGCGAGCCGGTATTCATCGAGCGACTCCAGACGCATTTGCGTGCCCAGCTCGGCTTCGAGAAGCGCCGCCTCCTCGGGGCCGACGATCTCTTCGAGATTCGGATTGAGCATCTCGGACTCTTCGGGACGCAGCGCGCGGCGTACGGGCGTAGACGTGACGCGACCCTCCTCTTCGAGCGCGAGAAGGTGCGCGAGGACCTGGCGCGCCATCGCCGGCCAAAGCGCGACCCGCTGCTGCGAGTAGATCGCGCGGACGAGATCCGGAATCGTGCGCGCTCCAACCCCCAGCGCGGCGACGATCTGTTCCTCGCGCATCTTCCGGTGCGCGATGTACTCGGCGATCTTTGCCGGGGCGTCGTCTACGACCGGTCCGTGGCCCCCGTAGATCGTACGCGCGCCGGCAAACTCGTCTGCCAGCCTCGCCAGTGTCTTCATATAGGGGCGCATCGCCCCGCCCGGGGGAGCGACGACGGTCGTTCCTTCGCCGAGAATCGTATCGCCGGTAAAGAGTGCGCGTTCCGAGGCGAGATAGAAGATCGCGTGATCGAAGGTGTGCCCGGGTGCGTCGATCGTACGCAGCCGCAGCGAGTTGACCGAGAGCTCGCCTTCGAGCGGGAGGTCGACGTCATGGGCGACTCGACACGCGGCATGGGCGTGAATCACCGCGCCCGTCATCGCCGCGAGTTTCGCGGTGCCGGCCGAGTGGTCGGGGTGACCGTGCGTCAAGACGATGTGGCGAATCGTCGCGTTGCGCGCGGCGGCGGCTTCGAGCAGGGCATCGACGTGCCGTTGCAGCGGCGGCCCCGGATCGATAACCAGCGCCGTGTCTTCGCCGCAGTCGAGCAAATACGAGTTGGTACCCGAGAGCGTCATCGGCGACGGATTGGGAGCGCTGACGAGCGTTACCATGCGTTTTCGAGCACCGCCGGAATCGCAAATTCGTCGTCGCCGTCCGTCGGCATGATCGTCAAAACCGGTTTGCTGCGCGCGTAGCGCTGCGCTTGCCCCAGGGAATCGAAGAGCGCCAGACGCTCGAGGTGTTTGATGGTCGGATAGACGAGATGCAGCTCTTTGTCGCGGTAGCGTTCGAGAGCGAGGCGCGGGGGGATCCAAATACCGTCGTGGGTTTCGTAGGCATCGGCTTGCGCGGCCTGGTTCGGCGGCGCGAGCGCAAAGAAGAAGTGCGTGTTATATCGGCGCGGCTCGCTGCGCGGCGTAATCCAGTGCGAGAAGAGCGTGAGGGTCCGCGTGTCGGCAAACCAATCGCGGCGGCGCAGATACTCGGAAAACGCGAGCTCGCCCGATCGCAGCGCAACCCGATCGCGTGCAGCCGCTTCCAAATCGGCGCCCGTCACGCCGACGGGGTGCTTGGCGGCGTCGCAGGCGAGGAGCACGCCCGCTTCTTCGAAGAGCTCGCGCACCGCGGCGACGAGCAGCGCGCGGCCGGCGTCGGTATCGACGGCCGGCTCGCTGGTCGACAGCGCCGCAGGAACGGTTGCGCGAAACTCTTCGCTGACGCGCTCGGCCTGCAGCCCCACGGCCCGCTCTCGCATGGCGGCCGAAGAGTCTTGCGCTTCGATCGTACCGCCTGGAAAGACGAACGCGTCGGGAGCGAACGCGCTGCGAGCGCTGCGTCGCGTTAGGTAGACCTCGAACGGCGCACGGGCGAGGATCACCGTAGCCGCCAAACGCACATCGTTCACGAAAGAGTAGCGTCCTGTCACCGCGTGGCGAAAACCTCTCGATGCGAGTAGCACTGGGAAGCGATATGGCCGGCGAGCTGCCGGAGGCGATCGATCGTTGGCTGCGCGAGCGAGCGCACAGCGTTCGCCGCTACGGAGCGCTGGCGCCGGGCGCAGACGACGCGTGGCCATCGGTGGGACGCAGCGTCGCCGAGGCGGTCGCCGCCGGCGAAGCCGATTTTGGGGTTCTCTGCTGCTGGACCGGCACCGGGGTGAGCATTGCCGCGAACAAGGTCGCCGGCGTTCGAGCGGCGCTCTGTGCCGACGCCCAGACCGCCGAAGGCGCGCGCGAATGGAACGACGCTAATGTCCTCTGCTTGAGCATCCGCGCCACGCCGCCGGCGCTCGCCGGCGAGATGCTGACCGCGTGGCTTGCCGCCTGCCCCACGCAAGACCCAGCCTACCGCGCAATGATCGACACCCTCCGCCACCAATAGGGCCATTGACCCATAGGACCGAGGGGAGCCTTTTCACGTTTTGCGGGCCGGGCGCTAGGAGCGCGGGCCCGCCGTGAACTCCGATCGTTCACAAGGGCCCGCGCGACAACGCGAACGGTCCGCAAAACGCGAAAAGGAAAAGCAGAGGGGTGGCGCGCTCGCGCCACCCCCTCATTTTCTGCCGTTTGCCGGAAAGTAGAAACTAACGCTACGCTTCCGGCACCGCTTCTCGGGCGGTTTCGGCGACCGTTCTCGCCGTCCTGACCAGAGACGCCGATTTTACCAAAATCATATCCCTTTACTCAATACGTCTGGAACGAAAATCCAGGCAGAGAGAGCAAGCAGTGCCCAATTCACCACGTGGGAGGTCCAACAATACGGGCAGCCTCGACGGGTTACGAAGAGCAGGGAGTAGCCCAGCACGACCGATGTGGCGGCTGCGAAGAAGGCCGCGGCGAGCAGCAGAATCGTCGCTGGAGGTCCGACGAACCACACGGCGATCGCGAGAAAGGGGTAATAAAGCGCGCCGAGCAGGGAATTAGGTACGCCAAAAAGGTGTGCCCGGGGCGTTTTAACGACGCTCGGTCCGAGAAGCTCGCCGCGCGCGGCGCGCCGGCTCTTGTGAAGCATGAAAAGCGAGGCGTAGAGCCCAACTCCGCAGAGAACCGTGATAATTCCGCGTACGATCATCGCTTGACCCGCCTTCTTCGGCGCTGCGCTGCCGTCGCGCTGCTGGCAGCTTCCTTTGCTTTGGCGTTCTTCGTGATCCGCTATCAACCGCACGTCGAGCACGTGATTCGGGTAATCGGACCCTTTGCGTATCCCCTCGCGATCGTAATCTTTGCCGTCGTGGCGTCCGCTCCGTTTTCGGTGACCGACGCGCTCGCGATCATGAATGGAGCGATCTTTGGCCCGGTTAAGGGGACGCTTATCGATGCGGTTGGCCTCTTCTTCGCGGCGCTGCTCGGCTATTGGATCAACCTGCACGCGACCAAACTCTTCGATCTGCAACAATCGCTCGACCGGCTGCCGCCATGGGTCAAACGCTTTCCGGTCGGTTCTCCCGCCTTTTTGCTGGCAGTGCGCGTCATCCCGGGTTTTGGCGGAACCGTCGCGACGACCACGGCAGCCACCTTTCGCGTCCCGATCTGGATTCACGTGTGGACGATGTGCGCCATCGCCGTGCCGATCTGCGCGCTGTTGACGATTTTCGGCGATCGGCTGACGGTCGCGCTGCACGGCTACGAATGGCGCGCCCGCCACTACGCGCGTACGTACTGTATCACGCATCGCTGCCCGCACTTTCACTTCCGCCGTCGCGGGGAACCCTCGCCTTCGCCATGACGCCCGCCATCGTCGCCGATTCAGCCGCCCTCGCGCGCCTCTGCGCGCAGGTTCGCGACGCGGCGCGGGTTGCGTTGGATACCGAGTTCCACGCCGAGCGCACGTACTCGCCGCGGCTGATGGTCGTTCAACTCGCCTTTGACGAAGGTGCGGCGATCGTCGACGCACTGGCATTGCCCGACCTTCGAGAGCTGGTGCTGGCGTTGACGCAGACCACGGTCGTCGGTCACGCGCTCTCCGCCGATCTGAAGATCTTCGCCGATCGTTACGACCTCGTGCCGTCGCGGGTCTTCGATACGCAAGTCGCGGCGGCGTTTCTCGGATACGGTATGCAGGTCTCACTCGCCGACCTCGTGCGCAGCGTCCGCGCCGTAGGTTTGTCGAAATCGCAGACGGTCAGCGACTGGTCGGCAAGGCCGTTTTCCGAGCGGCAGATCGAGTACCTGGTAGGCGACGTCGTGCATTTGCTGCCCGTGTGGGACTCGCTCCAGCCGCGACTCGAGCAAAAAGGGCGCTACGAGTGGGTCTATGAGGAATGCGCCGAACTCGGCGATATCGAGCGGTATCGAATGGACGAGCGGCGCGCGTATTTACGCATTCCGGGCGCGATGCGGATGAGCCGTCGCGAGCTGGGCATTCTCAGCGAGCTCGTACGGCTGCGCAACGATGTCGCACGCGATCGCGACCTTCCGGTGAGATACATACTCCCCGACGACGTCGTCGCCGGACTGGCGACGACCAAACCGGCACGCGCCGACGATTTCGCGCAGCTGCGCCGGTTCGATGGCGGAATGAAGCGCCAGCTTGGGCCTGCAATACTCGAAGCGGTTGCGCGCGGCCAGGCGCTGCCCGAGGACGATTTGCCGCAGCGTCCCGTTCGGCCGGCAACGCCCGCGCGCGATGCGCTCGTTTCGTTGCTCGGGGCCGCGATCTCCGAGATCGCTCGTGAAGCGGGGCTGCCGTCGAGCCTGCTGGTGCCGCGGGCTGCGCTCGAACGGATCGCGCGCGAGGTCCCGCGCGATCGGGCGAGCTTCGAGCGCGGCCTGGCGCTGCAGCCCTGGCGGCTGGCGCTCGTCGGGGATCCCCTCTGGCGGCTGTTGTGCGGCCGCGCCTCGTTATGGATCGAAGGCTACGCGAGCGGCGATCCCAAAGTACGGCTGCTCGATGAACAACCACCCGAATAGCTTCAACGCGCTTGACACGCTTCGCGCCGGCGATCGCTCCTATGCGTACTTTCGCCTGGCGGCGCTCGAAGAGAGCGGCCTCACGAAACTCTCGCGGCTCCCATTTTCGCTCAAAATTTTGCTCGAGAACCTGCTGCGATGCGAGGACGGCATCGGCGTAAGCAGAGACGATATCGAAACCTTGGCGCGTTACGACGGAGCCCCCGGGAAGGAGCGGGAAATCGCCTTTTCGCCCGCGCGCGTTCTGCTGCAAGATTTTACCGGCGTACCCTGCGTCGTTGATCTTGCGGCGATGCGCGACGCGATGGCGGCGATGCGGGGCGATCCTGCCAAGATCAATCCGCTGCAGCCCGTCGAGCTCGTCATCGATCACTCCGTGCAGGTGGATTATTTCGGCTCAAACGGCTCGCTGGAAAAGAACACCGATCTCGAGTTCGAGCGCAATCGCGAGCGCTACGCCTTCCTGAAGTGGGGACAGTCTGCGTTGAGCGGCCTTCGCGTGGTCCCGCCGGGAACCGGAATCGTGCATCAGGTCAATATCGAGTATCTTGCGCGCGTCGTCTTCGGTGCCTCCGGCGAGACGAGCGCTGCGCTCGCCTATCCGGATACCGCCGTGGGGACCGATTCGCACACGACGATGGTCAACGGTCTGGGCGTCCTTGCATGGGGCGTCGGCGGGATCGAAGCCGAAGCGGCGATGCTCGGCCAGCCCGTGACGATGCTGATCCCGCAAGTCGTCGGTTTTCGTCTCGAGGGCGCATTGCGAGAAGGCGTGACCGCTACGGATTTGGTGCTGACCGTCGCCGAGATGCTTCGGCGCAAGGGCGTGGTTGGAAAGTTCGTCGAGTTCTACGGCAGCGGACTCTCGGCATTGCCGGTCGTCGACCGCACGACGATCAGCAACATGTCGCCGGAGTTCGGTTCGACGGTGGCGATCTTTCCGGTCGACGAACGTACGTTGGAGTACTTGCGTCTCACCGGCCGCTCGCAGGCGCAAATCGATCTCGTGGAAGCCTACGCTGCAGCGCAAGGTCTCTTCCGCACCGATGCGACGCCGGACCCCGAGTTTACCGATACGCTTTCGCTCGACCTCGGTACGGTCGAACCGTGCCTCGCGGGGCCGAGCCGGCCGCAGGATCGCGTCCCGTTACGCGACGTCAAACGCAACTTCCAGGAGGCGGCCAAAGAGTGGATCGCCTCGCGCGAGCGCAACGGTGCGATCGCGCGTTTCGAAGATGAGGGCGGAGGCGGAACGGCGACGATCGCGCAGACGGCGATGGATATCTATGACGGCGCCGTCGTGATCGCCGCGATTACCAGCTGCACGAATACATCGAATCCGTCGGTGCTCATCGGCGCCGGCCTGCTGGCGCGAAACGCCGTCGAGCGTGGTCTCTCGGTGCAGCCGTGGGTGAAAACTTCGTTGGCGCCGGGCTCAAAGGTGGTCACCGACTATCTCAACAAGGCCGGGCTGCGCGAGTACCTCGACCGGCTCGGCTTTAACCTCGTCGGCTACGGCTGTACGACCTGCATCGGAAACTCGGGGCCGCTGCCAACCGATGTTGCCGAAGCGGTTGCCGATCGCGACTTGATCGTAGCCGCGGTGCTTTCGGGCAATCGGAACTTCGAAGGACGTATCCACGCGCAGGTTCGAGCGAACTACTTAGCCTCGCCGCCGTTGGTCGTCGCTTACGCGCTCGCCGGTCGGATCGATCTCGATCTGACGAGCGAGCCGCTCGGGGTCGGCCGCGACGGACGCCCCGTCTACCTTGCAGAGATCTGGCCGAGCGACGACGAGATTTCGGCGACGATGGCCAGGGCGATCGGCGAAGAGATGTTTTCGACCGAGTACGCGCACGTCTTCGACGGTGACGAGAACTGGCGAGAGCTGCGAGTCGACGGCAGCGAGCGCTACGAATGGGATCCCAGATCGGAGTACATCAAGAAGCCGCCGTACTTCGAGGGAATGCCCGAGCGGCCGGCCCCGTTGGCGGACATCCCCGGCGCGCGCGCGATCGCCGTGCTCGGCGACTCGGTCACGACCGATCACATCTCGCCGGCCGGCAGCATCTCGAAGATCAGCCCCGCGGCGAAGTATCTTTTGGAACATGGCATCGAAGCGGCGGATTTCAACTCGTACGGCGCACGGCGCGGCAACCATGAGGTCATGGTGCGCGGAACCTTCGCCAACGTACGCCTGCGCAACGCGCTCGCCGACGGGGTCGAAGGCGGCGTCACCCGATATCTGCCGTCGGGCGAGCGAATGTCGATTTTCGACGCAGCGATGCGCTACCGGGCGGACGGCACGCCGTTGATCGTCTTAGCCGGAAAAGAATACGGTTCTGGTTCGTCGCGCGACTGGGCCGCCAAGGGCCCGTACCTGCTCGGAATCAAGGCGGTAATCGCCGAGTCGTTCGAACGGATTCACCGCAGCAACCTGATCGGGATGGGCGTCCTGCCGCTCGAATACGTCGACGAAGCGGATCGCTCGACCTTTGCTCTCACCGGTGAAGAGATTTTCGAAATCGACGGCATCGCCGGCGGCGTCGAACCGCAGATGCGCGCGCACGTCAAGGCGACCGATCCCAAGAGCGCCAAGTCGATCGAGTTTGACGTTCGAGTTCGCATCGACACGCCCAACGAAGCCGAGTATTACCGGCACGGCGGAATTCTTCAGTACGTGCTTCGCCAGCTGCGAAACAAGCGGTAACGACGAGGAGCACGCACGTGCAGCCAACGTCAATCGCCGGCATCGCGATGTACTCTCGCTGGCAACCCGACCGCAGCATGTTTTTCAATTCCTACTTCGTCGAGAGTGGCGCGGAGAATCTGCTGGTCGATCCGTTGCCGGCGGACGAGTCGGACATCGATGGAATGCTCGCTGCCGGCGGAGTCGCCTGGGTCGTCGTTACCAACCGCGACCACGAGCGCGCGTCGAGCGACTTGGCAGCCCGTTTCGGCGCGCGGATCGCTTCCGGCGCTGCGGACGCGAACGAACTCGCTCGTCCGCCCGACCGCATCCTGCGCGACGGTGACGAAATCGGCCCGGCGCGCGTGATCGCGCTCGAAGGCCTCAAAACGGCGGGCGAGTTTGCCTTGCACCTCCCCGCGACGCGCACCGTTATCGCGGGAGACGCACTATGGGGCGAACCGGTGGGCTCGCTTCGAATGATGCCCGACGATAAACTCATCGATCCGATTCGAGCGGCGCGTTCGCTCTGCCGGCTGCGCGAGGTCTTCCCGCTCAATCTCTTGGTCGGCGACGGCGCGCCGATTTTCGGGCGCGCGTACGAAGCAATCAACGACTGCTTGGAGCGCCGCAGCGAGGCCGCGGTCAACCGCGTCAACCTCGACGAGCTGCGCTTGCGAACCGAGACGGGTCCGGCAAACTATACCGTCGAGTTGGCCGAAATCGGTTTTCGCCTCGGGGCGGAAAGGCTCGGCTACTGGACGACGCGCATCGGGCCGGGCGGCGTCTTCTGCCCGATGCACTGGCACACGGCAGAAGAGGAGCTGTTCATCGTGTGGGAAGGCACGCCGGCGGTCGAGACTCCACACGGATCGATACCGCTGCGCCCCGGCGACTTCGTCGCCTTTCCGACGCGCGAATTCGGCGCGCACAAACTGGTCAACAATAGCGACGCTCCGGCGACCGTTATCTTGATCTCCAACGTCTCGCCGCACGACGTTTGTTTCTATCCGGATTCGAAGAAACTGCTCGTCGAGAAGACCGACACGTTGGTGCGTTCCGAGCCGCTGCTCGATTACTACGACGGCGAGGCGTAGCCGGCCGCGCCTAGAGGTCGACGCGCCCCAGCTTGTTCGAGCCCGTCTCCACGAACCACATGTTGCCGTCGGGCCCTTGCACGATTCCGGTTGGGTTTCCGTTGCCGCTTGGGACCGCGTATTCCGTGATCTTGCCGCGGGTCGTGACGCGGCCGATCTTCGCATCTGAATACGAGTAGGGAGACGGCTCCTTCGATTCCGTGAACCATAACGAACCGTCCGGACCCGCGGCGATGCCGTTAGGCTGCTCTTCTGCGGTAATCCCACGCGAGTACTCGGTCACCTTACCCTTGGCGGTAATGCGCCCGATTCTGCCGCCGTGCAGTTCGGTGAACCACAGGGCGCCATCTGGACCCGTGACGATCGAGTAAGGCTCGGATCCAGCAGTAATGCCTGCAGCGAACTCGGTGATTTTTCCTTGGACGGTGATGCGGCCGATGCGATCGCCGCTCGATTCGGCAAACCAAAGAGCGCCGTCGGGGCCGAGCGCGATACCTTGGATCACCGCGCCTTGGGAAAGTCCCTGCTTATAAATCGAAATATGCCCGGAAAGGTCAACGCGTCCGATCGCCCCGTAAAAACCATCGTCTGCAAACCACAAGGCGCGGTCCGGGCCGGCGGCGATTCCTTGAGGCTCGCCGAGGTCGTACGGCGCGAGCGAGTAGGTCGTTATCTGCCCGCCAACGGTGACCCGAGCAATGAGCCCGTCGCCAAAATCGGTGAGCCACAGAGCCCCATCGGGCCCCTGCGCGATTCCTTCGAAGGCCGGACTCGCGTCGTTCTGATAATGAATGGTTTTCGTGCGCTTACCTGATGGCGATATACGCACCACCGCGCTCTCGCCCGCATCCTGATCGATGTCGTCGGCGATCCAAAGGGCGTAGCCGCGAACCGCGAGCGCGGTAGGAAAGTAGAAGGGGGTGTAGCCGCGCGGCAAGTCTTTAAACTCCTGGATCGTGACGCGTTTGGTGGACGATCGGGTTTGCGCGGTTCTTTGCGTGGATTGGGCGGTATTCTCCGGCAACGCCCCCGGCGTCCCCGAGTTCGAACAGGCCTGCGCTCCAAAGAGCATAGCCGCTGCGAGGGCAAAGCGACTCCAAGTGACGTTCATTGCGGTTCCTTTAAAATTCTGACGCGGCCGAGTTCGTTCGTACCCGTTTCGACGAACCAGAGATCGCCTTTGCGGCCCAGTGCGATCCCAGTCGGCTCGGAAGCGGGATTGGCGAGAGCGTACTGCGTGATGGCGCCTTGCAGCGTGATACGTCCGATCTTCGAATTCTGCACCGAGTACGACTGGTAGTTCTCGTACTCGGTGAACCACATCGCGCCATCGGGGCCAGCTGTGATGCCCGACGGCTCGTCCGCGGCCGTTATTCCGCCGGAGTATTCGGTCACCTTACCGCTCGTCGTGATACGCCCGATGCGGCCTCCCGCCGATTCGGTGAACCAAAGCGCGCCGTCGGGTCCGACGGCAATGGAGGTCGGCTGAGAACCCGGCGTAATGCCCTTCGAATAGTTTGTCACCGTTCCATCGACGGTGATGCGACCGATCGTGTCGATGCCCGCTTCGCAGAACCACAGCGCGTTATCGGGGCCGCCGGTGATGCCATTGGCACCTTCACCGACATCGTACGTTGTGATTTGCCCTGACGTCGTAATGCGGCCGACCTGAGCCGTCGAATCGAATTGAGCGGTAAACCAAAGCGCGCCGTCCGGACCGCTTGTAATGTCCCGTGGAGACTCGAAGTGCTTCAGTGGGAACCCTGTGAAGGTGCCCGAGGTCGACAAGCGGAGGATCTGCCGGTTAAACGAGTCGGCCAGCCATAGGGCGCCGTCCGAACCAGTCGTAATCGCGTCAAGCCCCGAGCCTTCGCTGACCGGGCCGTAATAGAAGTAGGTTTTTGAACGCTTACCCGACGGCAGAACGCGAACGACCGCGGACTCACCGTAATCTTGGTCCGTGTCGTCGGTTACCCAGAGCGCGCCGTCGGGCCCTACCGTAACCGCTGCCGGGTTATAGTAGCCCCGAGGCGCGACGAGGTCGTCGAACTGCTTGATCCGGGCTCGCTCGCTGGTCGCCTTCCCGGATCGTGCGTCGTTCGTTGTAGTGGTGTCCGGAGTAAGAGTTCCGCCGCCGCTAAAACCAGAGCAGTCGGCAGCGGCTACCAGCGAGCAAATTGCGAGAACGCGCAGTGGTAAAGCGTTGTTCACCGAATTCGCACGCGACCGACTTCGTTGGTATTGCTTTCGACAAACCAGATATCACCCTTGACGCCCTGGGCGATTCCGAGCGGCTCCGAGTCCGGATCGATTTTTGAATATTCGGTGATTTTGCCTTGCATCGTGATGTGGCCAATTTTAGAGCCGGCAACGCGGCTCGATTGTTGCTGGTGCTCGGTAAACCACATCGCGCCGTCGGGGCCGGCGACGAGATACTGCGGTCTTTCGGCTTGGGAGATGCCGCGCGAATATTCGGTGATGTGTCCGTGCGTCGTGATTCTGCCGATGCGCCCGGCCAAATCCGTGAACCAGAGCGCTCCATCCGGGCCGGGCGCAATCGAGAACGGCTGCGCGCCGGGCGAGAGTCCCTTGGAGTATCCGGTGATTTTGCCCGCGGTCGTAATGCGGTCGATGTTCCCCTCAAAGTCCGTAATCCAAAGCGCCTTATCGGAGCCGACGGCGAGGTCGACCAGCGCCCCAGGCTCGGGATATGACGTCATAGCGCCTGCCGTCGTCATTCGCACGACGTTCGATCCGGAGTCTCCTCCGTCGGTAAACCAAAGCGCCTTGTCGGGACCGGCGACGATGTTGTTTGGCGTGGCGTAGCCGCTGAGCGGAAAGCGCGTATACGTTCCGTCGAGCGTCATCCGAAGAATTTCAAAGTTGTATGCGTCGGTCATCCATAGCGCTCCGTCAGGCCCGGTCGTAATGCTGCCGAGCGACGAACCTTCGCTGGTTCGACCGTCGTAGAAATAGGTATTCGTGCGCCTTCCCGACGTCGAAATGCGAACGACGGCGTTCGACCCGGAGTCCTGATCGATGTCGTCGGTTACCCAGATCGCGCCGTCGGGTCCAACCGTAAGGTTTGAGGGGTGGTAGGAAACGCCGCTGCGGGGTCCCCTTCGGAAGATCCTCGAACGCTTTAATCGTTATTCGTTCGCGCGCTCCCTGCGGCGTTTGCGTACTGCCTCCCATCGTGGCGGCAGGCAGCGCGCCGGGAGAAGCCGAGCACGCCGGCATTCCAAACAGCGCGCCCGTTATAAGAAGGCCGGCCAGCGAAAACCTATTCACCTGTTTCATCGCGTCACCCCTTTCGGTGAAACCGAATTGCGAAGCGTTGCTCATCGAATTCGTAGCCTCCCGACTTCGTTCGTATTGGTCTCGACGAACCAAAGGTCACCCTTGAGACCTTCGGCTATGCCGGTCGGGCCCGAGACCGGATTGATCTTCGAATATTCGGTAATTCCGCCTTGCATGGTAATGCGCTCAACCTTTGCGTCTCCGGCGTAACTAAAATCGAATTCGGTAAACCACATCGCACCGTCGGGGCCGGCGACGAGATCCTGCGGCCTTTCGGTTGGGGTGATGCCGCTCGAGTATTCCGTAATCTGCCCGCGCGTCGTGATTCTGCCGATGCGCCCTACATCCGTAAACCAGAGCGCGCCGTCCGGACCGGGCGCAATCGACCCTGGCTTCGCACCGGGGGAAAGGCCTTTGGAATACCAGGTAATTTTCCCAGCCGGCGTAATCCGGCCGATGCGACCGTTGTCAAAGTCGGTAAACCAGAGCGCGCCATCGGAGCCGGAGGCGATGTCTAGCAAGTTGCCGGTGGTCGAGTACGACGTTACCGCGCCCTCCATCGTTATCCGCACAATAGCGGCATCCGTTCCAAAGTTCTCCGTCGCCCAGAGCGCCTTATCCGGACCGGTCACGATGCCGCCTAAGGTGCCGTCCGCTCCGAGCGGAAAGCGTGCATACCTTCCCCGAACGCTGAGCCGAACAATCTCGTCGTTGTAGCTATCGGTGACCCAGAGCGCACCGTCCGGCCCGGTGGTGATATCGTCCAAGTACGACCCCCCGCTCCTGGAGAAGCCGCTGAAGAAGTACGCGTGCGTGCGTCTTACCGGATGTCGAGATGCGCACGACCGCGCTTTCGCCGTAATCCGGATCGGCGTTATCCAATACCCAAAGCGCGCCGTCGGGTCCCACGGTGAGGTCGGACGGATCGTAAATATCGCTGCTGCTTCCACGCACGAGGTCGTTGAACTCTTTGACCTCTATTCGTTCGGGTACCGACGGCGGCGCTTGCAAACCCCGGCTAGCTTCGGCGGCCGGCAGCGCGCCGGTAGAACTTGAGCACGCGGGCATTCCAAGCAGCGCACCAATTATGAGAAGGGCGACCAACGAAAATACGTTCATACGCTTCAACCCGATACCGCTTCCGGTGAAACCAAATTGCGAAGCGTTGTTCATCGAATTCGCAGCCGTCCGACTTCGTTCGTACTGCCCTCGCCGAACCAAAGGTCACCCTTGAGGCCTTTGGTGATTCCGCTCGGCCCCGAGGCCGGATCGATCTTTGAATATTCGGTGATTTTGCCTTGCATCGTAGTGCGGCCGATCTTGGCGCCTGTTGAGCCCGACCCCGACCCGAACTCGGTAATCCACATCGCACCGTCGGGGCCGGCGACAAGGTCTTGCGGCATTTCGGTTTGTGTGATGCCGTTCGAGTATTTTGTAACCTTCCCACCCGTCGTGATTCTGCCGATGCGCCCTGCCAACTCCGTGAACCAGAGTGCACCGTCCGGCCCGGGCGCGATCGAGAACGGCTGCGCACCGGCGGATATGCCTTTGGAGTACTCGGTAATCTTCCCCGTCGTCGTAATGCGGCCGATGTGATTACCTCCGAAGTCCGTGAACCAGAGGGCTCCGTCGGAGCCGGAGGCGATGTCGATTAACTCGCCCGTGGTCGCGTACGGCGTCAGCTTGCCCTTCGTCGTCATCTTCACAACGTCGGCTTTCGCTCCAAAGTTTTCCGTGAACCAGAGCGCTTTATCTGGACCCGTCACGATGCCGGACGGGCTGCCGTACGAGCCGAGGGGGAAGCGAGTATACTTCCCCTGCACGCTGAGCCGAAGAATTTCTTCGTTGTAGCCGTCCGTGACCCAAAGCGCGCCGTCCGGCCCGGTGGTAATATCGTCCAAGTACGAACCCTGGCTGGTGACGCCGCTGAAAAAGTACGTGTTGGTACGTGTTCCGGACGTCGAGATGCGCACGACCGCGCTTTCGCCCGAATCCTGATCGGTGTTATTCGTTACCCAAAGCGCGCCGTCGGGCCCGACGGCAAGGTTAGACGGATCGTAAATCGCGCTGCTGCTTCCAGGCACGAGATCGCTGAACTGTTTGATTGGCACGCGTTCTCGTACGCGCTGCGCCGTCTGCAAAGAGTCGCTTTCCCCGGCCGGCACTGCGCCGGGTGAACCGGAGCACGAAGAAACGAGCGACATTGAACCGGACGGCGTCATTCTGAGCTCCTTCACCCCCGAAAAGATGATTATTATTACCATAAAATCGAGTCTAAAAAATAAATATAGTCACTTTTTCTTGCAGATATTGACTTTAGTTAATATTTCTCTTGGCATCCGGAGAAACGAATGGCTCGACGTGGGAACCCGGATAGTTGACACGCTCTGGGGGACAATATACTTGGCTCAGTGGGAGCATGGGCTAACATGGCGAAGCAGGCCGGATGGAACGTCGCAGCGGGATCGCCACTTTTATCGAGATGGCCGACGCCGTATCCCGAAAATGGGCGGCAAACGTGAACGGCGGGCGGGTCACTTTGGGGCTTATCATCTTGGCCGCTATCTTCGGCGGGATATATCGGGCCGCATCTAGTTTTCCCGGCGACCTACCCCAATGGGGTGCAATTTCAAAGAACCTGGCAACCTACGTCGGTATTTGTGCTGGTTTATGGTTGGTTGTTTCATTTTTTGCAGCTCTAGTGCAGGCGTGGGGGGAACAGTCCCATAGCCTACGCTTAGCCAACGCGGACCTGACTGCGAAACAGCCGAAACTTACGCTTCGCATAGAGCATCTCACCGTTCAATCAAAGTCCCAAGTAGGAGCGGACGAGAGCCTCTTTATCCTAGCGCTTGTGTCGGTAGCAAATAACGGATACCGCAGCACCGCTACTAAATGGCGAATGCAGGTGAGAGCGAGCATTCCGGTTCCAGAGGTACGGCTTGGCGATTGGCGGTACGTCGAAGAGGTTCAAGAAGTGGATTGGTCAGTTAAGCCGCCGGAGGCGTTGTCCAACAGGAAAGCCTACGACGATGACGATCACATTGGTACTATGACGGCAAGGCCGATCGAATCTGGTGAACGCCCGATGGGATTTTTCCTCGCACTTCTTCCGGCGGACAGCGCAACACAGCAAAACGTCCGTTCTATAAAAGTTCTGTGTGAGGATTTTAACGGCAACGTTGCCTTTGCTTCGCTTGATGGCGACCCAGGGCTTGACGGCTCTATCTACTTGGGGGAAAAGCACGCCGGGCAGTTCCCGCCCTATGGCTTCAAAGAGCTTCCGGTGCATCCTGATTGGAAAGACCGCTGATGGATAAAAGCCCGATGGACCGCTTCAAGGACTTCGTTTCCCAGATTCTTACCGTTACCAAAGAGGATGTGCAGAATATGGAACCCGAGGCTATTGACCCTTGCGAGCGGCCTGAGCCCGAAGAGTAGCGTTGCGCGTCTTGAGTTCTTTGTACGTGATACGCTTGCCCTCGACACCCTCTAGCGCGACGTTTAGGCGTGCACTATCGGCAAGCTCGCGGTTATTGAACCGCCATGCTTGCTCGTCAACGTATGCCTCCATGTGGAACGTCTTTGGGCAGATATACGTCCCGTTGATTGTGCGCTTCAAGCACGACCAAAAGTTTTCGATGGTGTTCGTATGAACGCGCCCGTTCACGTATTCGATCATGTGGTCCACAAAGGCGTGGACGAAATGCGGTTCGAGTCCACGGTACGACCGCAGCGCATCGGTATAGAGGGTCGAGCCTTTTGCCACGTTCGCGGTAAGAATCGGGGCGAGCGTGCTTTTCTTATAATCGGGCACGACCATCGCACGTACTTGGGACGGGTTGCCGCGTTCCGCTATGCCGAACACGACGGCCTTGTCGGTCGCAGGTCCGTGCGCTTGGACTTTGCGGGTATGGTATTTATTCCACGTCAGCTTAGCCTTAGCGCCGATGAAGGTTTCGTCCGCCTCGACCTCGCCCGTAAAGGGCTTTTCGATGGACTTGTCCTTCATCGCCAAACGGATACGGTGCAGCATGAACCAGGCCGTCTTTTGCGTCACACCGATGGCGCGGCCAAGTTCATGGGACGAAATGCCGTTCCGGTCGCCGCCGATCATCCACATGGCGGGGAGCCATTTGTCGAAGCCGATGGGCGAATCCTCAAAGATGGTTCCGACCTTCAGGGACGATTGCTTCTTGCAGTCCTTGCATTGAATCAGGCGGCGCGTTTGGACGAAACCGACGTTGGCCGAACCACATCCATATCGGGGACAGGCAAGGCCATTCGGGAAACGCAGGCTCATTACGAAATCGTGCGCCCGATCAAGGTCGCCAAAGTAGACAACCGCCTCGCGGAGGGTGGCGGGCTCAGGGGAGATTTTCGGCTTACGTGCTGGCATAAACCCATTATATCAGGCAAGCGTTAATGCGTCAAGTATATCGCCCCCCACCTCTTGTCAGCTTTTAGAGCATGACCCGGCGGAAGTCTGCGAGGAGCTCGGCGACATAGACGAGGAAGCGCGCGGCTCCCGCCCCGTCGACGACGCGGTGGTCGTAGCTGACGCTGATCGGGAGCATCAGGCGCGGAACGAACTTTTTACCGTCCCAGACCGGCTTGGTCTCCGTTTTCGTCGCGCCGAGGATCGCGACTTCGGGGGCGTTGACGATCTGGGTGAACGCCGTCCCGCCGATTCCGCCGATCGAAGAGATCGTGAAGCTTCCGCCTTGCATCTGCGCAAGCGACAGCTTCCCCTCGCGCGCCTTTCCGGCGAGCTCTTGGCACTCCCGCGCGATCTCGATCAAGCCCTTCGTGTCGGCGTTTCTTATGACCGGAACGACGAGACCGCCGGGCGTGTCGGCGGCGAATCCGATGTTGTAGTAGCGCTTGAGCACGAGTTCCTCGCCGTCAAGCGAGGCGTTGACGAACGGAAACTCCTTGAGCGCCGCGACGCATGCCGCCACGAGGAATGAGACCATCGTGAACTTGACGCCGTCGCGGGCATGCTCCTCGTTGAGGCGCTTGCGCCAGGCCTCAAGGTCGGTGATGTCGGCCTCATCGTTGTGGGTGACGTGCGGGATCATCACCCAGTTGCGCGCCAGATTGCGGGCCGAGATGCGCTGGATCCGCGACCGCTCAACGCGCTCCACCTCGCCGAACTTCTCAAAGTCGATCGACGGCCACGGCAGCAGGTCGAGCCCGACGCC